>JADHTX010000011.1 GCA_016784875.1 Methylobacter sp. | reverse complement strand
TATCAATGGCCAAGGTTGTGCGAGTGGACTGTGCGGGATTAGGAATAGAATAACTGCCGATGCGCCTATTGAAGCAACGATAAAAGGGTCAGCGGCATGGAAGCTGAAATGTTGCGTTACCAAGGCCACTATTAAGATAGCCGTGAAGCTCGAAAAAACCGAAAGGAGCTTGCTTTTAACACTTAAATTGACGGGGTCAACAGTAATGAAGCGGAAAAACTGGTTTATATTCATCGTCGATATAGTTCATTGTTAATTAAGACTAAGATTAAATTTCTTGAACGGTCGGTTACGACTATATTCAAAAAAACATTTCTCTTGTTTAAGGCCCGATGACTTACGTTACAAATGACAAAATCCAGTTGAATTATGGTTGATCTATCAACGATAAAGGCATTAGAAATACGTCATTATTGTATTGAATCGATACTATACTATATAAGCGAAGCAATCCTTTTTGTACTTGAAAAAATTTATTTTTCCACTTGGATAACATGAAAAGCGTCTGCGTAAATATCGCTCATAGACGCGCCTTTCATAAAGGCCATTTTTTTGGTCTGATTGACCATTTCAGGGTGTCCGCACAGAAAAACTCTCCATCCGCTCAAGGTTTCAGTGGATGATAAGGCAATGTCATGAGCGCGGCCTCGGACGTGACTTGACTCAATATCCTCGCCAGAAAGGCAGGGAGTGTAGTGGAAATTATCAAACTCAGCGGCAAGTTCATGCATTTGCTCAATGAAATACAGGCCGTTAAGGTCGCGGCTGCCATGAAATAAATGGATGGGGCCGGAGTGATCTTGCGCTAATGCATCGGCAATAATGCCGTAAAGCGGTGCCAGGCCGCTACCGGTTCCGACCAGCAGTAAGGGCTGCTCAGCCCGTCCGGGCAGATAATGGCAAGAGCCTTGTGCTTCTGAGATAGATAATTGTGTACCTAACGTCAATTCCTCATAGACCCAATTACTGAATTGACCGTTCGGTAAACGGCGTATATGAAATTCCAGGATGTTTTGCTGCTGTGGGATATTTGCAATTGAATAGCTGCGGGTTAAACCATCGGGGCGCTTTAAATTAACAAACTGGCCAGCGAAAAAATTAAACGGGCTTTGGTATTCCAAAACCAACTGTACGATATCGGGAGTCAACAGCTGTTTATTCAGAACGCTGGCTTGAATCGACGCACCTTGCCGGCTAGGCAAGGCAACTGTCATATCCTGCTCTGGATGGCAGATACAAGCCAGAAAATAGTTTTGCTTTTGCAGGGTATCTTTAAGGCCGACTTGGGCAGAAGCAGGTGGAGAGTTATCGAGACTGCGCATTTGGCAAGCTTGACAAAGGCCTTGACGACAACCATTGGGTACCTTGATGTTTTCCCTTAACAGGGTTTCCAATACGGTCTCATCGGGTTGACAGGAAAATGTTGATTCGCCAATAGTTATGCGTTGCATAGTCTCCACCTGATATTTCAGTTATTTGCCTAATATGTCGTTGCGCGTGCTTTCCGCAATCGCCGCAGCTTGGGCAATCAGTTCTGCCGGTACATTCAGCTCGGTTAAGGTTGCGCCAAGATGCTCCATGACCGCATCAAAATGACTGGCATTCAAGCCCATTTTGACTAAATGCGCGTGAGCAGTACGCATATCTGTGCCGCTGTAATTATTGGGGCCGCCAAATGCCATGGTCAAAAAAGCTTTTTGTTTGGCCGCTTGTTTTTCCATATCGGAATTGTCGAAAAAACGGTTAATACGGCAATCCGACAGTACTTTGCGATAAAAAATATCTACAGCCGCATTGACAGCTGCTTCGCCGCCAAGTTTTTCATACAGTGTTTGAGTTGAAGTTGATTCTTGTGCTTCGCTCATTATTGTCTCCAGTATTGTGTTGGGTAATTATTATTATTTAAGCAAATTTGCTCAAACGGAAGTTTATAACAACAGGCGAATTTATGCTATATAAAACTTTTATAAGTTATATGCGTCATAATGAGTTATTATCCCTGTCCGCGAAACAAAAAACTATGATGAGAAGGATGAATACGCAAACACTTCAAAATATAAGTTCTCGGCAACACCAGATCCTTGAGCACTTGTTGGCAAATCGAAACGGCTTGAGTGTTGATGAGTTGGCCAAATTGCTGGATATTTCAAGAACGGGTGTACAGCAGCATTTTGTAGTTCTTGAGCGGGATGGCTATATCAGAAAAAATACGTTCAATAAAACAGCGGGACGACCGGTGACGATTTACGTCATAACCGACAAAGGCAACAATTATTTTCCGAAGCAATATGCTTGGTTTTCAGAATTGATTCTTGGCGAGTTACAACAGGAAATAGGCGCCGAACGCTTTAAAGTTTATATGCAAAAACTGGGCAGCAAGCTGGCAGATAAGCTGCGCGGAAAATTTGAAGATAAAAATTTAACTGAACGCGTTGATGAGTTGCTGTTAATTATGACCGATTTGGGTTTCCAAGTGAAAGTAGATGTAGAGCCCGAAACTGAAAATATAAATATTCAGGCTTGCAATTGTATTTATCACGATTTGGCTCAAAAACATCATGAAATTTGCGAGTTCGATTTAGCGTTGATGTCCTCGTTGCTGGACAAGCAAGTTGAGCAGATAAGCTGCATGGCTAAGGGCGATTGCAACTGTAATTTTAGAATTAAATAACGAGATTAAGCTTATAAACGGCAGTCGGTTCAGGCAAAAAAGCCGTAATCTATAATTGTGTTGAGCATCTATGGAAAAGCGTCGTAGTTTTACATTCCAGTCATTCTACTTTAGTATGTTCTTGTTTTACTTTGGATAAAATATGCGGACATTTAGACAACCATTCAAGCAACTTCTGACTTTTTTTCTTTTAAGCGTAATTTTTTCGGGTTACAACCCTGCTTTTGCTGAAACGGCTGAGACAAGGGATAGTGATAAACATCATGCACAAAATAGCGCTGATTGGCCGGGTGTTTATTACGGTTTTATACCCTGTAATGATTGTAAGGGCATTAAATCGACACTCGCTTTGAATAATAACAATAGTTATATCCTGATTACCCAATACGTTGGCAAATCAGAAAGAGAAATTGTAGAAAAGGGGCGATTCACTTCGGGTAATCAAGTCAATACGATTGTTTTAACGTCACGCAAAACCTCAACGACACGGCAATATTTAATCGGCGAAAATAGGCTCATTCAACTTGATGATAAGGGTAATCGTATCTCGGGAAAACTTGCCGATCGCTATATTTTGCGTAGAAAAAGTATGACGGAACCGGCCATACATTCGTCACATTAAGCTATTTAAAGCGATAGGTACGTATCGTGCATTTATCCAAAATTAAAAGGCGCCTATGCACAATGCAAAACCAGGAACTTTCTTGGTTTTTTCCGTGCGCTGCGGTTTCCGGCGCATCGGAGTCAGCAAGGCGTTTCCGGTGAATACAGAGTTATGGAGGCTAAAAATTGCAGGTTTGCGTCTAGAAATATTTAACGCGTAGGGAGGTTTCGCGATAGAGATTGCGAAAGTATTATCCAAATCGGGTTGAAAAATTATTTACCATGGAGAACACGGAGAAAATAACGGCATTAATTCAATGCATTAAAAACTCTGTACTCTCCGTGGTTGTTCTTTTTTAAAAGCGAATCCACCTGACAAATAATAAGCCTTACAGCATGATTCACCGAATGAATCAAGACTTGAAATATCGGTCGGTTTCTTTCTTCACAACATTGGACAGAATTAATAGACCTATCAAATTAGGTATTGCCATCATGCCGTTCATCAAATCGGAAAAGTTCCAGACAAACTCCAAATTCATCATTGCGCCAACAAACACGACTGCGATAAAAAAAATGCGGTAGATGCGAATGACTCGCGACCCAAACAAATATTCTACGGCCTTTTCGCCATAGTAATTCCAGCCAATGAGTGTGGAATAAGCAAATAGCGCCGTTGCAATCGCCACAATGAGCTCGCCGGTGCTGCCCAGCGTTTCGGCAAAGCTGGCGCTGGTCAACTGACCGGCATCAACGCCTTGCGTCCAAGCATTTGCCGTCAAAATAACCAAAGCGGTTATGGTACAGACCACCAAGGTATCTATAAAGGTTTGGGTCATACTGACCAAGGCCTGCTTGACCGGGTCATGAGTCCGCGCTGCGGCGGCGGCAATCGGCGCGGAACCCAAACCCGATTCGTTAGAAAACACTCCACGCGCAATACCAAAACGCATAGCGGCGGCGATAGTCGCACCGGCAAAACCGCCTGTAGCTGCTGCCGGGGAAAATGCATGTTGAAAAATCAGACCGAACGCATGCGGGATTTCAGAGGCATTAAGCGCCAGTACCGTGAGCGCCGAGCCGACATAACCGACAATCATAATCGGCACCAGAATAGAGGTGAATTTACCAATAGTGCGGATCCCGCCCAGAATAACCAAAGCAGTTAATAGCATCAATACAACACCGGTCACCCAAGGCGCGATATGGAACGTAGCTTCAAAAATTTTGGCGGTGGAATTTGCCTGTGTCATGTTGCCGATACCAAAAGTGGCCAATGCGGTGAACAGGGCAAATAACCAACCCAGTTTTGGCAATCCAGCACCTTTCGCCAGATAATACATAGGGCCGCCACGCATGCCATGTTCGCCTTTTTCACGGTATTTAACCGCCAAAACCGCTTCAGCATATTTGGTTATCATACCGACCAAGCCGGTCATCCACATCCAAAACACAGCTCCAGGCCCTCCAAGGGTAATCGCCGTCGCAACACCAACAATATTGCCAATACCTACCGTAGCCGCTAGTGCGGTCATGAGCGCAGCGAAATGACTGATGTCTCCCGCGTGACCATAGTCTTTATGGAAAATCATGCGCAGAGCCATCGGTAAAACCCGAAATTGCAATCCTCTCAACAGGATAGTCAGATAAAGCCCGGTGCCAACCAGTAAAGTTAGCATAAATGGACCCCAAACCCAGCCAGACAGTGTTGCAATCAGTGTTTCAAAAGAATTCATGTTCTATCATCTCCGTGGTTTTAAACCCTCTAATTTTTGCGTAACACATAAGCGGAAAGCTCTGAGAGCGGCATTGCTCAAATACACAAACAGGCGGAACAGGTTTGTCCGTCCTATCCTACATAACAGCGAAGAAGTATAGGCCAGTAATGCTGAGCGCACCCAAAAAAACAAATGAGGACGATGACCAAAATCCTTAATTGAACGAAAAGTGCATCGAGGCTTTAGCGTGTAAAATAACGCAGTATGGTTACTACGCATCTTTCATGAAGTAAAGGATTTTTCCAGGGTTGGATATTATCAAGTCCCTATTTCATAACGTTTAATAAGCTTTTGGTAATAGCTCACTTCGTCGGCTTTTCCCCGTTTAGTTATGCCATTAAGATAAATACCTGCTTTTTTTAGCAACATATCGACCGCCGCCTGTCGGTTCTGCTCGGACAATTGACCGGCATTAATGATTTTTTGCAAGGCGGTAATTCGGAACCGGTCCATACCCCAGTAGGCACAAGATAATTGGTCTTCATGGCCGCCATGCTTGTTTATTTGCGGCTGGTCTAGCAATAACACTGGGTAATTGGCGGTGATTCTTAGCCATAGATCATAGTCTTCACAGGCCGGTAATTGGGTGTCGAAAAGGCCGATGCTCTCAAATACCGAGCGGTGTATCAATACGGTGGATGGCGACATAGCACACAGCGGTAAGCAATGAGTAAATATCCAGCCGCCGGTTTTGGCGTATTTTTTGGGTACGGCAACCTGAGTTCCATTGCGTATCCAGTTTTCTTCGGTGTGGCAAACCTTTTGTTCAGGGTGATCGGCTAACGCCGCTTTCTGTTTAGCCAGTTTTCCAGGCAGCCATTCGTCATCGGAATCTAAAAAAGCCAGCCAGTCGCCGGTCGATTGTTGAATACCGAGATTGCGAGCCGCGCTGACCCCGAGATTTTGTTGATGGTAATAATTGACCTGAGGAAACTCTTGTTGAAGCATGGCTTTCGTGCCATCGGTAGAACCGTCATCAATGACGGCAACTTCTGCCGGTAATAAGCTTTGGGAATAGACCGATAGTAGCGCTCGTTTCAACAGAACACGGCGATTGTGGCTAGGAATAATGACTGAAATTTTTATAAAATTACCTTATTTTTTAATTAATTGTTGCGCTTTAGTGATAATCGACATAAATTAAAGACGCTAACTAAAACTACTAACCAAAATCAGGAGAGTGTTCATGTCGATCGCAGTTCAAATTAATCCAGAAAAAAAACAACAGGCTGAGCAGCTGATAGCTGAATTACAAAATGAAAGACAACAGGTCTGGTCTTTGTATTGCCATGTCGCGGAACTTATCCCTTTTTCGGCTAACCAAACGGTCAGGAACAAGTTGGCCAGGTTTTCTGAAATGCTCATTGATTATGTTTCGCTTGGGCATTTCGGTGTTTGCGAAAGTTTGTTCTCAGGCTCTGATAATGAAGATTCAGCATTATCGGCCGCAAGAGAAATTTACCCTGAGCTATCCTCTACCACCCAAGCGGCGGTAGCGTTTAATGATAAATACGAACATGGCGCAACAACGGTTCTTGACGAGCTAAAACAGGATTTATCGGAATTAGGCGAAAACCTGGCAAAAAGAATCGATTTGGAAGATCGGCTTTGTGAGCTGATGCTGCAATAAGGATTTCGAGGGTGGTTATAAAGTAACCGGCGGCTATTATGCCGCCGGTTACGATGCGCTACTTCGGTTCTGTAATTTTCTCCGGTTTCATAACGGCTTTAGGCGTTTCTGTTCCGTCACTCTCGGCCGCAGTTTTTAGATAAATTTGTTTTAAGCGATTAAATGCCGACCATAAGGTTTTATCCATTACCACTTGATTGCCGATAGATACAATAACCCGGGTTAGTTGAGGGATTTTATTTTTCACTGAGGCTAAATAAATGGGTTGTACATATAAAACGGTATTTCCCATAGGCAGAATTATCATCCGGCCCATTTCAACAACCGAACCATACTGTCCCCAGAGGGTGAATTGCGCTGATATTTCCGGGTCTTGGTTAATCAAGGCTTCAACCTGAGCCGGGCCGTTGACCTGAACATCCTTGCCGAATTTAAAAATGTTAATACTGGGCTTGTAGTTCATGGTGCAATTGGTTTTATCCAGCGTTCCGGCAATACCTATCATACTGAGGTTGGCTCTGTTAATAGGGGTCATCGGATTAATCATCACAAATTCTTCGGTATCGTTACAATTGCCAAAGTCCATGGTCTGGTAATAAGGTAACACCGGTTGATCTCGGACATTGGCAAACTGCCAGGTTTCGGCCTGTTCATAGAATAAAGCAGGATCCCGCTGATGGTATTTTGCATACACTTTCATCTGCATGTAATAAAGATCGCGCGGGTAGCGCAAGTGTCTCTTTAGTTCGGTCGGCATTTCATCCATGTTTTTCAAAAGTCCTGGGTACGCGCTATTGTATGACTGAATAATAGCATCCGATGGATCTGAAATATAAAAATCGACATCTCCATCGTAGGCATCGACAACAACTTTAACCGAGTTGCGGATGTAATTGAAATTCTGTTTGCCATCCAGAAAATCATCATCCGCCGATTTGGACACCGGGTATTTGTTGGATAAGGTATAGGTATCCTGAATCCAATAGAGCCGATCCTTGCCTATAACCAGATAGGGATCTTTATCCAGATGCAGGAAAGGGGTTAGCTTGTTAATCCGGTCGGTTAAATTTCTGCGTATTTTAACTTTACTCTGTTTAGATATATTGACGGAAAAGAATATTTTTTCGTCTTTAAAATAAAAGGCAAGCAATGCCTTTCTGAACAGGGATGGAATGGCAATGCCGCCTTCGCCATGATAGGTTTCCATCATGCCGGGATCGGATCCGGGGATGCCTACGACATCAAGCTTATTGGGGACTATCGCATACTCGAAACGCTCCTCACCGTAGTAGATGTCTGGGTGTTTGATGCTGAAGCCGACATCGGAATACATGTTTAGATCACGCAAATACCAAGTCAGCGGTTTATCTGCATCCTGTGCCGCAGGCGTGACCACAGCTCCAAAACCATGGGTATAGCGTAAATGAGTGTTTTCCCAGTTTTGGGCTTCGGTCGGAAGCTTTGAAATGTTGATTTCCCTGGCCGCCAAATTTATCTGGCGGGTATGGTCAAGAATGAAATAACGATCTTCATCAACAGAAAGGAATTTGTAATAAGGCCTTATCTCTTGCAACTGCTTATAGCTGTCGATGATAAATTCCCTGTCCCATACCGGAATATTCTCGAAATGCTTTTGGGTGCTCCAGGTTTCAATATCTTTGGCTGCATCCAACTTTATAGTCGTATCAATCGTTTTGATATTTTTCAAATCGTAAGCATCAAGGGTGGCATCGATATTGTGCTGTATAAACGGCTTGTTAGTTGTAACAGGATTCGGGTTAACAATATATTTTTGAATTAAATCGGGGATGAATTGAACCTTCGGAAGCCCTGCGATACAAAGGAACAAGGTGAGCGATATTAAAAAAGGCGTTTTGACGCGGTGTTTTTCGGAAAAGATAAACAACGCAGCCGTTATCGAGGTTGCCAGGAAGGCAATAATTTCTAGCCAGATAAGGGGTAATTGATAGCGTATTTCAACAAAACCGGGGCCATAAAATACCGGCTCGTGGCTGTCGGTATAAAGCAAGGTAAAGCGATCCAGCATAAACCCCCAAATCACAAAGGAAATGACAAAGCCCAGTAGAATAGTTAGGTGAATTTTAGCGCCCAAAGGTAATTCCTTGTTTTGATCGGGCACAAAAATATGTTCCAGCCAATATAAAATACCGACCATGCCGAAAGCTAACGATGAGGTTGTCAGTAATTCTCTCTGAATCAGCATGTAGGTTGGATAGGATAACAAATAAAAGCTGACATCATTGCCGTAAACCGGTTCGGTTACACCCGAAGGGCTACCGAAAAAATACAGTAATGTCGATTCCCACTGATCGTAAAAGGGGATTGCAATAAATATGGCCAGCAATAAAGAGACCGGCGTGTATATCTTTGCCGATCCGCTCATAAAAATATCGGAAAAACGCTGGAAGCGCTGGCGTTCGTCGATATTTTTGAGCATTTCATCTTGCGGGCTTAGCCCCAGATAACGCGAGGCAACCCAGAAATGGAAAAAGAAAATGAAAAAGAAAGCCAGTGTAACGCCGCCGGAAAGGAAGAATTTGTAGAGCAGCCTTAGCCAGAAGTAAGCTTCAAGTTTTAACGATTGGTACCACCATAAGTCAACAAATAGATCAAGAAATATGAAATAGAAGGCGACATATAAAATGATAGCGATGGCGAAAATCGCTCCAATCAGCGCGGGTAAAAACTTCAGTTTCCGCATAGTGTCCTCGTTGAATATAAAGTTGTTGACGATGTTCGTTGTGTGCATTTTTTAGATGACCGCTATTCGATCTAATGCACGTATTTAGCCGTATTCTAACACCCAATAAAATGTTCGTAATGATTTAGAGGTCATGGCTGAAAAACACCAATAAATATGCAGCAGGTTTGTCACCGCTGATGGGGGATGCAGGATGCAGTGAACTCCGTTTTAAGATTAATGCGCGTCATAACATACAGCATTTTAGGTGCAAAAGTTTTCGATTTCGCAGGTATTACATGGGTTAAATATCTTTCAGTAAACGATTTTGTTCTGAAGTTTCCAGCCATTTATTGAAATGGTTAAGCATATCGTCAAACACTTGTTCGTGTTTGAAATCAGGGAGACTATTTTGGCCGTTCTGCTCCAAGGCATTAATTACAAAAGCAATTGTCAATTTGTTGGTGTCTACAATGGGCAAATAAACATCTTCGCTGTTCTCTGTTTTGAGTCTGATAACAATATGACTGGCCACCAGAAAGTCTAAAAGGTTTTGCACAACGGCCTTGGAGAGCGACAACTCTAAAGCGATGGCATCATTCGTTAACGGCTTGCCTAAACTAACAAAATTCCTAACAATTAAGTAAGTAATTTGTAGGGCGACAATTTTTTTTAAGGCGAAACTGAATTCAACAAATTTATGATTATGGCGATAGCTTTGGTAATTCTGGATATAAAAGGTGATTTCACAACCGAATAAAACGATCATCCAGCCTATTTGCACCGATATCACGAATAACGGGAGGGCGGCCAAGCTACCATAAATGGCGTTATAGCCGGATACGCCAATCTGCAAACCTAGATAAATCCACTGTATAAAATGATACATAATCCCTGTTACAACACCAGCAATGATACCTGCAACGGGATTTACTTTATGGAAAGGCATAAAAATAAAGGTAATCGAGAACAATCCGACTATTAGCAACAATGGTGAATAATTCAAGGCACTAAGTAACAGGCTCTCGCTGAATTCAGGCAGTGCAATTACCGTACTCAACCAGGTTATTTTGGTTTTTAGAAATACCGTAATACTGCTCGACAATATTAATAAGACAAGTCCTAGTAACATAAACGAAATGTAATCACTTAATTTTCGACTGAATGGCCTGCCTCTGCGGATTTTCCAAATATAATTGAACGAATCTTCGATATTACCGATCATGCTGGTCACCGACCAAAGCAGCATAACCACGCCTATCCCTGCAACCAATTCGCCTTTGGTGTTTTCCAAGAGATTTTGAGCAAAGCCGATTAATTTAAGTACGGTCGTATCTTGGTGGGGTATTTGTTCAAGCAACTGTTGTTCTAACATTTTTTCAAGACCAAAACCTTTGGCGATTCCAAACAGCATGGCGATTACCGGTACAACAGCAAGTAATGTATAAAGCGTAAGTGCCGAGGCGCGCAACGGACAAAGGTCGCGAGCAAAACCTTGATAAGACAATAAAACTATTTTTAACGACTTTATGGAGATTGCTTTAAGTGTGGGGAGTTCATGTTCGGGTAGCGTCCAAATATCGTTTTTAAAAAAGTTAAGTATTTTTATTGCCATCGCCTGTGTCCCCATTAGGTTGTGTCACTATTTGCAAGATACGAAGTGAGAGAAATACTTTATTGATTTTAAATGCTTATTTCAACAAAATCCATTGCTGAACTCGTCAGGCTTTACCAAGGATAGGTTATCAATGGGTCAGCTTAAATTGTTTCGGATGAGGCAATATGCCAAGCCCGGCTTTCATGTTTCGGCAGTTAAATAACGGGTAGACCATTAAATATTAAATATTAAATTTGTCTTCAATTTTTTGTTTATAGTTTAAATAATGGATGGTTTGCAGATGATCTGGGTTATCGATATGAAATGCAGAAAGAGGCAGGTCTATATCGGTAATATGAATCGGGTAACTGATCTTGCCGATCCTGAATTGTAGTATATGTTGATAAGCGGCGTAAAAGACTTGATTGCCGTGGTCTAGCGAGGAAAATTCTTTTTCATTGCAATATATTGTATAGAGAATACCTTCCGGGGTATCTTCTCCAGTGATGCGCAGGCTTAATTCGTTACTTGATGATGTGGCTTTTAGTTGGACTTGATTATAAGAAAAAATACCCGCTGGGCTTTTCTTGATTTCGTAATATTCAATGGTTAGAAACGCCTCAAAAAAATTGCGGTTGAGGATGGACTCAAAAAAAATGGCGTATTGTTTTAGTAGATGGCTAGAGTTTGCTTTGCAATGTTGTTGCGTATACAAAGTTCCTTTTTCGTCAACAATATATACATGAGTGTCCCCCTTATTTTCATAGTAAAAAAGCTGAATCACTTGAGGCTTATTTCGGGAGTAAATGAGGTGGATGGGGGTATTTTCCAGAATATCCTGATCAAAATAAACGGTACTGAACTGTTGTTGAGGGCTTGCTAACTCGATTAATAGCTGTTTTTTTGTTGCCAGCGCTTTGTAATTAAGGGTTTTATTATCGGCTTGAAAGACATAATACGAGGTTCCGCCAGGTAAAATATAACGGGGCGAGCGATTAGGTTGTCGTTTGGAAAAAACTTTAACCAAGGTGTTTAATACCTCCTCAACTCGGAAGATAATGGCTTTAGCACGAGCCGGCGTGTAGCAAACAAACTTCAGGTTGTTGGGTGATAGCAGTTTTTTGTTGATATTAAAGATGTTCGTTAGGCAGTTAAATAGTCCTTCAATACCTTCATCCTGATGAGTTGTGATTTCGCCCCAACTGGATAGTGAAATCCGGTTTACCGACTGAACAAAACACTGGCGGTTCATGCCGTAACTTAATGCGTCGGAGCGTTCACTCATAACGTACAGACCATCGTCATCCGAGATTCCCATATTGATAATAACCAGCGAATTCAGAGGAGTTTTGATGTTTTGGTAGGTCTCCAGAGGGGGATCGTCGTTAAAGGCCTGAGTTAAAAAAAGCTGGATCTGCATTAGGGTAGAGTGCAGTTCTTCATTTGGCATTTTGAGTGTAAATGAACTGAACTGGAGTTGCAGTTGTTTGTAATAAAGCTCGTTGATGACCAGCCAGCAAAGAACTTCGATTAAAGTCCTGCTTTTTTGTATGGGTTCAAAATCTACAGCGTTAGTCATCTGTACGTTTTTAAGATACAACGCCCAGCCATCGTTGCCGCCAGGAAGACGGCTTTCTACAATAGACAAGGTGCTTTCTTTTGAGTGAACATCTGAGCGGGTTGTAATGATTTCAATTTTGCCTGGCTTTTTTTCCAAAAATGAATGAAGCTTTCTGCCGATTAATTTCAGATCGTCACCATTCTCCTGATTGGGCGTTACATGGTCTTTGGCAAAGCCCATGATCATGCGGTAACAGTGGGTTAGTTGTTGCAAAATGACGGCATGTTCAGAGGTTGCTTTTTGTATATTCCAGCGTCGCAGGTATTTAAAGTTTTCAATAGTAGACGAGGGCCAATTCCATTGCTTCGCAATGAAGTGCATATATTTTTCCCGCGTGGCTCTGGTCTGGGAATCCATGGTGTTATCGGATGAACCCATGACTTTTAAATAAAAACTTTGTCTGGCTAACGCTAATCTTTGATGGCTATGAGATTTTTGCAGATATTTCTCGACCTTTTGGTAAATGAGTAAGTACGGATCAAGGTCGGTGGTCATATAACTACCCTGATAAACGGCTTTTTTTATATCCTGGCAGAGCCATTCCGTTTGAGGGTATTCGCTGGCATAGCATTCCATTAATAGCAGCTTTAATAACGACTTGTGCGGTGAATGTAGCGATTTATAGAGGTGCCAAAGGGTTGCGCTGGTGAATTCTTCGGCCGGCACAGCATCAAAGCCGCCAAAATCGATAAGTTCATGCTCAGGAATGAACATGTTATCGACTAAGTGTTTTATATAGCTTGTGTAGTTATCTTCTTGGTGAGGGGGAACCAGCCACCATGCAGGGCTTTTCCCGGCAATATAAATTGCCGTCCGGTAAAACTCTTCAAGCAGCAGATAATGCTGGGTTTGACCGCTGCTTTCAGTGGAAATCGGCGTATTTTCACCGAGTCGAAATTGTTTGCTGTCCATTAGGAAGAAATGTACTTCCAGTCCTAAAGATGCGGCCCAATTCTCAATTGCCGTGGCTTTTTTTTGCAGAGCATCAATGGCAGTGGGTAGCAAATCGGATTGATGGCATAACCAGATGTCCATATCGCTGGTTTTAGAAAAGGCAATACTGCCGACACTGCCCATTAAGAACAGTCCTTCAATGGGGTAAGCGTGTAATGCTCCGCGATTGTAGTTGAAATTTTTGGCCAGTTGCTTGGCGGTATTTATTGTCTGGATACTTGGGGTGTATTCCGGTATTCCAGCGGGGGTTGCCGAGGAAACAAATCCTGGCAGCATGGGGACGTTGCAATGGAAAAGCAAAGGTAATAAGTTTAGAAACGCTTGTTGACGAGGTTGTAGAAACTCCTGAACACGCTGTTCTCGAAGTTGATTCAAGCGTTTAAAGCGGTGTTTGATCGTTTGAAGATCCTGAATACTGATGTCTTCGCCGGGTGCGCCTAAATGAACAGGGGGCTCTTGGTGGGGTCTGTTCATGGCGCAAAAGACATTTTTAACTTTGCCTACAGGGGATTCAGCAAGGAATGGAGGCTTTGCCTTGCTGTTTGGATGGCGAGCTTGACAGTATCGGGAGCTGTGCCGCCGATGTGTTTACGCGCTGCAACCGAGCCTTCCAAGGTTAAATAGTCAAAAACATCAGCAGTAATCAAATCCGAAAAAGACTGTAGTTCCGAAAGGGAAAGTTCAGATAAATCGCGTTGGCTTTCTATTCCTAAACGCACCGCCAGTCCCACGACTTCATGCGCATCGCGAAAAGCCATGCCTTTGCGTACCAAATAATCGGCTAGATCGGTTGCCGTGGCAAAGCCGCGTTTGGCTGAATTAAGCATATTGTCTTTTTTGGCTGCGATATGGGGAACCATGTCGGCATAAGCACGCAGGCAATTAATTAAAGTGTCGGCGGTATCGAATAGTGGCTCTTTATCTTCTTGATTGTCTTTGTTGTATGCCAACGGTTGGCTTTTCATCAACATCAGCAACGAAACCAAGTGGCCGGTTACCCGTCCGGATTTACCGCGAACCAATTCGGGTACATCCGGATTTTTCTTTTGCGGCATAATTGAGGATCCGGTGCAAAAGGCATCGGGCATCTCGATAAAATTAAATTGGGCGCTCGACCATAGGATTAATTCTTCAGAAAAACGCGATAAATGCATCATGATTAAGCTGCCTGCTGAGGTAAACTCAATCGCAAAATCACGGTCGCTGACCGAGTCCAGAGAGTTGGCTGACGGTCGGCTAAAACCGAGTAGATCTGCGGTCATTTGGCGATTTATCGGGTAACTGGTTCCAGCCAATGCTGCCGATCCCAGCGGCATGATGTTGACGCGCTTACAGCAGTCCTCAAGTCTTTCCCTATCGCGACTTAGCATTTCGAACCAAGCCATCAGGTGGTGACCGAAAGTAATCGGCTGGGCGACTTGCAAATGTGTAAAGCCCGGCATGATGGTATCGGCATGTTGCTCGGCCAAATCCAAAATGGCTGTTTGCAGGCGGGTAAGTTGAAAGGTAATCTGTTGAATTTCACTGCGCAGGTAAAGTCGAATATCGGTTGCCACTTGGTCATTGCGCGAACGGCCTGTATGCAGTTTTTTTCCGGCAATGCCGATTAAATCCGTCAGACGGGCTTCAATGTTCATATGAACATCTTCCTGCTTGATTGACCAGACGAACTCGCCCTTAATGATTTCCTGGCTGATTTGCCCTAGCCCGTCAATAATAGCGTCACGTTCTTGCTCGGTGAGAATGTCGCAAGAACAAAGCATTTTTGCGTGGGCAATTGATCCTTCAATATCCTGCTGCGCCATACGCTGGTCAAAATCGACAGAAGCGGTGAAGACTTCTACAAAGGCATCGGTTGCTTGGGCAAAGCGAGCGCTGGAAAGTTTGTCGGAATTAACGTTGGTCATAATGGCTTATGTAGAGTGGCTAAAATAAATAAATTATACCTCTAAAGCTTCCGCTCCTGCTAACGCTCCTTACCTACATCCCTGTAGGCAAAGCTTCCGCTCCTGCTAACGCTCCTTACTTACATCCTTGTAGGCAAAGCTTTAGTTCCGCTACGTTCCTTACTTGCATACAGTAGGCAAAGTTTGCGCCTCCTAGGTATATTGATAAGTAGTTCCACCAACGATGCAAGCAAGAATTCAAGTTCGATTAACCGTCATTAACTTACACGGGTTACAATGACACCATTTATTGTTGAATAATGAATGGTGTTCTTTTGGCTGAAAAAATTATTCGTATCGCAACACGCAGGAGTCCGCTGGCGTTGTGGCAGGCGGAGCACGTTGCAAAACTTTTGGAGCGGACATTTCCGGGATGTAGGACTGAACTGGTTAAAATGACGACTCAAGGCGATAAGATCCTTGATGCGCCTTTAGCCAAAATTGGCGGCAAAGGCTTGTTTGTTAAAGAGTTGGAGCAGGGTATGTTAGACGGTTCTGCCGACATTGCCGTGCATTCCATGAAGGATGTGCCGGTAGAGTTTCCAGAGGGTTTGCATTTGGCGGCTATTTTGCCGCGTGAAGATCCGACGGATGCCTTTGTTTCTAATCATTATCCGACCTTACATGATTTACCGGCGAATGCCAGAATTGGCACATGCAGCTTGCGCAGGCAATGCCAAATTAAAGAAATTTACCCTGATGCTGAAATATTGTCGTTAAGGGGCAATGTCAATACCCGCTTGTCCAAACTCGATGCAGGGGAATACGATGCCATCATTCTGGCTTCAGCAGGATTAAAAAGACTGGGCATGGCAGAGCGTATCAGCCAATGCATGGATACAGGCATCAGCCTGCCTGCAATCGGTCAGGGAGCTATAGGTATAGAGTGCCGGGTTGATGATTTGGAGCTTAATCGGATGCTGAGTGCGTTGCACGATAGCGAAACCGGGCTATGTTTGGCGGCAGAACGAGCAATGAACACGCGTTTGAATGGCGGTTGCCAGGTACCGATTGCCGGTTTCGCGCAATTGCAGGGCGAGCAACTGTTCATGCGCGGATTAGTAGGCAGTCCAGATGGCAGTGTGATATATCGGGCTGAGCGTACCGGCGGCTTGGATACCGCTGAAGCTATCGGCAAAATGATTGCCGAAGACTTGTTGGCTCAAGGCGCAGATAAAATCTTGCAAGCGCTATTCGACTGATTATGATTTTGAATGGCGCGCATGTTTTAGTGACGCGACCTGAGCATCAGGCGGAAAACCTGAGTCGATTAATTGAACAGCGGGGAGGCATAGCCGTTCGTTTTCCCACGCTGGAGATCGTTTCACTGGATGAAGCGGTCTCGGTAAAAACGACGCTGGACAATCCGGATAGTTTTCACTGGATTATTTTTATTAGTGCCAATGCAGTAAATTTTGCACTACAGGCGAATGGTGGCAAAATAGGATATTCGAAATCGGTGCGTTTTGCCGCAGTGGGGCAGTCAACGGCACTCGCTATGAAAATGGCCGGGTTGCCGGTCGATTTAGTACCCGAAACAGGTTATAACAGTGAAGCGTTGCTGGCAATGCCGCAACTACAGCAGGCTGAAGGGCAAAACTTTTTAATTGTTCGTGGAGAAGGCGGACGTGAACAGCTGGCAACAACGTTACGCAGCAGAGGCGCAGCAGTTAGCTATCTGGAAGTCTATAAAAGAATAATTCCCCGTGTTGATAGCTCATCGGTTGTCGAGATGCTTCTGAAACATCGACTGGATGTCATTACCGTGACCAGTGCAGAAGCATTGCAAAATTTGAATTTCATGCTGGGCAAAAAAAATAATAAGCTATTGACATTAATACCTTTAGTGGTCATTAGCGATAGAATCAGGCGACAAGCCTTCGATATGGGATTTAATCGAATTACTGTGACGGATAGTCCTATCGATACAGCAATTCTTGAGACAGTAATAACGTGTGTGACAGGGGAATAGAGTGGCCGAATTGAGTGAACAACAAGAACAAAATGTGAGCGAGAATCATAAGACTCACAAGTCGCGTAGCGGACTCTGGTTTGGCATTATTATGCTACTCATTATTATCAGTGTGGCAGGCGTGGGTTTTTATCTGTTTCATGAATTGCGGGCTCAACAGGATGATTTGGGCGGCGAAGTCAATAAAGGCGATATGCAGCTAATCGAGCTGTCAAAACAGATTAGCGGTTATCAGGCGCAACTTGCAGCCATTCAATCTCAACTGGCAACTGTAGAAGCAAGCGTCGCCGGGAAAGATGCCCACTTTACCAAAACCTTGGCGGATTTTTCCCAGTTACATTCCGAAAAACTGGACAGCACTCGAAATGAATTAAACAGCGCAATTTTGCAAGTACAGCGTCAACTAGGCAAGACACGCGGCGACTGGTTAATTGCCGATGCGGAATATCTGTTAAGTATCGCTAACCAACGCCTTTATTTAATGGGTGATGTGAATACCACCCGTGAAGCATTGGAAGCGGCAGATCAGCGATTGAGAGAAAGCGGGGATGCCGGGGCGTTTAAAATACGCGAGCAAATCGCCAAAGATATTGCCGCTATCAGTCAAGTTGAGATTCCCGATATCGTAGGTATTTATGCTTCGATTCAAGCGCTGCAAGGCCAAGTCGATAAATTAGTCTTGTTTTTGCCGTATACGGGAAAAGAACCGACTCAACCCAAAGCAGCGCAAGAGCCGAGCGATAAGGAAGCTCATAACCTGCTTGATTCTGCGATGGTGGAATTGGAAGAGATTGTAACAATCAGACACACCGAGCATCCCATTAAGGAAATATTAACACCGGAACAAGCTCAGTTTATTCGTGAGCAGTTAAGAGTAAAGCTGGAAATGGTCAAAATTTCTCTGGTTCAGCAAAATGAGCAGCTTTATCAATCCAGTCTGGCAGATGCAAAAAAATGGGCTGGGCTTAACTTTACCAAGGACAAAGAGACGAATAATTTTATTGCCCAGCTGGACAAATTTAATGCGGTTAAGATCCGTAGCCATTTCCCCGACATCAGCTTATCGTTGAAAATGCTTAGGGATATTACCAAGCTGAGGCTGGAAACCGATAAAGCCATGCAGCCTGTTGAAAGAAACAAACCCGGTCAAGTCGAAAAACCTGTCGAAGCCGTAAAACCGGCGCCTGCCGTTGATAGCGGAAAAGCCGTAAATGGAAAGCCCGAAGCAGTGAATCCAGTCGAAGCGCAAAAGCCGACTGAGACAGCGCCGCCCACAGAGACGCCAAAGACCGACAAGAAAAATGAGAGTGTCGAGACCGGTACGACTGCTCAGACGCCGGAGGTAGAACAGATCAAGGAGCCGTTGCCGAAGGAACCGGAGCGACAACCGATTGAAGCAGAACCTGCCGCGCAATAAACTAGAGAGTACATGATGAAAAATATAGCGTATTTTCTGGGGTCGCTGCTTGTTGCCATTGCTGCCGCTTTTTTAGCCAATAAATGGCTGGGCGGATTTGAGAATCCCGGTTATGTCTTGATCGGCATAGGACATTGGTCCTTGGAAACATCGCTAATTGTTTTTGTGGTTAGCCTGATCATAGTATTTTGTGTATTTTATATCTTCTTCAGGCTATTAGGATGGCTGTTAAGATTGCCGGGCCAATTTAGAAACCGTGGCAAAAACATTAATTTTGACCGTTCCCATAAAGCCCTGATTGCTGGTTTAGTGGATTCTGCAGAAGGTAATTGGGAAAGAGCCGAAAAAGTATTGATCAAACACGCCTCACAAAGCGGAGCCCCGTTGATCCACTATTTGACCGCAGCAAGAGCCGCGCAATCTCGTGGCGCGCTCGACAAAAGAGACGAATATTTAAAAAAGGCAGCCGAGGGAGCGCCGGGTTCCGATGTAGCGATAGGCCTGACTCAGGCAGAATTGCATTTATCGGAAAAACAGTTTGAACAAGCCCTGGAAACCCTGACACGTCTGCATTCCATTGAGCCGACTCATGCCAGCGTATTAAAATTATTACACCAAGCTTATCAACAAGCCGGTGATTGGGAAGGCATCCGCAAGCTGATTCCGTCATTGAATACCAATAAAGTATTGATGGAAGCCGAGATAAAACTGCTGGAAACCGAAGCATTCAGCAAGCTGTTAAAGCAGGCTGCCGAGCGAGGCAGTGTTGAGGACATTGAATTGCTCTGGTCGGAAATTCCTAGTTACATAAGACAAGTAAAGGGAGTTTCGGCGATCTATTTTGCTGCGATGATAGACGCCGGAGCCGGCGCAAAGGTTGAAGGCGGATTGTCCAGAGCCTTATCGACAACCTGGGATCAAACGTTGGTGGTGTTATTCGGCGATGTACAGTCGATTAATGTCGCAAGACAACTTGAGACTGCCGAACAATGGTTACCTATGCATCCAAGGGATGCCATATTTCTGGCTGTATTAGGCAAATTGAGCATGAAATGCGGCGACAATCAAAAGGCCGAAACCTACCTGACCAAAAGTATTTCAATAGAGCCTACCGTTCCGGCTTATCAAATATTCGGCGATTTGTTGTTTGCACAAGGCGATAAAGATAGGGCCAGCGAATGTTATAAGCTGGGACTGGAGTTAGCGTCTAGTGCGGTTATTAGTCGGATCGACTCAATATCCAGCTAGGCCTGCATGGCCTCCTAGGCATTAATTCAAAACATAAAGCTTAACTTTTGGCTTCCCACTTGGGGCATTGGTATATACATAAGTACCTGCTCCTTTTCTTGAGGGACTTTGTCTTTATGGACACTTACATATTCGTCGGCACCTCGGATAGCGCCGAATGGGTGAATCCAGTCTTCCCCAACTTGTAAGTAAGAAACCTCATCAATCTGAAAGACCTGAGGGGAAAGGCGGCGGTCCAGTAACAAATCGTCGCCGCCATGAAAAACGGCAGCGCGTGACGGGACATCTGCTGTTATAAACCCGGACTATTCCACGCGTAAGCAGGCTTTCGTATGAAAGTTCCAAGCAGGTGATGATACCTATATCGTCGGATCGGGCCTCTACCTGGAAGAGTAAGCTATCATTAGCGTCAGTGATCAGAGGGAGATATTCGCTGTCTGATTAGGCTTTGGATAAGATCAGCCTGCTCAGCGTGTAATCCCTATGCGAAAGTATAGATTTGGCGGTGTAGGCATTTAATCTAGCCTTTTGCCGACAATAGCTGAAGTTGTGATTATTCGCTTTTGACCCTCAGTTGTCGTTCAAAGTATTTTCTTGATCGCTTGATTATTACCAGACAACGGACGTTCTTGAGATAACAAGAAGCCGTATATCACCCAACATGGAGGGATATACAGTTCGAGTTTTGAGGAAAATTGCTGAATCTATTGCCTAGGCTGAATCGATCACGGATGATATACAGAAATCATCTAATCACTTGTTACATGCTTTTAATAGTGGGAATCCTTATTCCAATACATCAATGGTTATCTTGAAAAAGGAAATATATGACGGACATAAAATTCTCTCGTGGATCTGAGTGGAGTAAGTGGGATCTCCATATCCATACCCCAGCATCCTTCCATTGGAATGGTGAAGGGTTTAACTCTGATCCACGCTCTCCAGAGAATGCAGCTCTTGTTGACAAGATGATCCATGCGCTAAATGCTGCTGAACCAGCGGTGTTTGCCATTATGGATTATTGGACATTTGATGGTTGGTTTGCACTAAAACACAGGTTGTCACAACCTGATGCACCCGAGCTAGAGAAAACAGTTTTTCCAGGCATTGAATTACGTTTGATGGCTCCAATGAAAGAGCGCCTAAATGCTCATGTTTTATTTTCTGACAAAATTGATGACCAAGAGCTAATTGATTTCAAATCTAATCTAAAGATCGAATTCCCTGGTCAGGATGCAAGAAATCTGTCAAATACAGCTTTAATCGAATACGCTCGTTTTGTTCCAGCTGATAAGTTGCGTCACCATTCTCTAGATAAAGCTATGCTGGAGGATGATAGCTATGCTCTCAAGGCAGGCTCAATAATGGCTGAACTTAATTGTGATAGCTATAAGCAAGCCATTGTTAAAGTTAAAAATAATCAAGCTATTGGTTTTATGCCTTTTGATACCAGTGACGGATTAACGGGCATAAAGAGGAACGAACACTATGCGTATGTATTAGGGCTATTTAAATCCTCTCCGATTTTTGAAACCAGAAATATTGGTTTGTGGGAAGCCTTCTCTGGTATAAAAACCGAACGGAATGAAGGTTGGATAGATGACTTTCAGGTTGCTCTTAATAACACCCCGAGACTAGCAGTTTCAGGAAGTGATGCACACTGCTTTATTGGGGAACCTGGTAACAATGATCGACGTGGTTATGGGGACTACCCATCAGGAAAAGCTACCTGGATTAAAGCGAATCCGACTTTTGAAGGCTTGCAACAGGCGATCAAAGAACCCGCAAAGCGCTCGTTCATTGGTGAGCAACCACCCAAGAAAAAGTTATTCAATGAAAACAAAAGCCTTTTCATTGATAAATTAAAAATTAACAAGGTTGGTGATTCGACATTGCCTGACGAGTGGCTGGATCGAACTGAATTAAATTTAAATCCAGATTTGATAGCCATTATTGGTAATAAGGGAAGTGGTAAAAGTGCATTAGCTGATATAACCGCTCTACTAGGGAATTCAAAGCAAAGCCAGCACTTTTCTTTTTTAAAAGAGAATCGCTTTAGAGGAAAAACTGGTGAGCCAGCAAAACACTTCTCAGCTCAGATTACGTGGGGTGATGGGCAGGTATTAGAGAAAGACCTTAGTGAAAATCCCGCAACCGAAAATGTTGAGCTTGTTAAATACATCCCACAAGGACATTTTGAGGAACTGTGTAATGCCCATGTATCTGGTAAGTCAGACGCATTCGAGAAAGAATTGCGCTCAGTAATATTCTCACACGCTGACGATACAATTCGGCTTGGTGCTCACGATTTTGATCAACTTATTGAACAACAAGAGAGCTCCTTAAGAAGTCGTCTTGATGGATTGAGAGGCGAATTACATAAAGTCAATCGCCAAATTGACTCAATAGAAAGCCAAATGTTACCAGAGACTCGAAGAGCAATCGAAGAACAGCTTGCACAAAAACAGAGGCTTCTTGATGAACATAATAAAATCAGGCCTGAAGATGTTGCTCAGCCAACAGGTGAGCTATCTGAAGAACAGCAGCAAGCTTCAAATCAGCTTACCGAAATATCGACAGAACTAGAAAAAATTAAAGACCAAAAGAAAGTAAACCAGGATGAATTAACTCAGTTAGCCGCTAAGAAAAAAGCTAGTCGTAATATCCAAGAAGGGATTGATGTAGTTAAGCGAGCTATCCAACACTTTGTTACCGAGTTCAATGAAGATGCCAAATTACTTGGGTTGGAAGGCAATACACTAATTCAATTTAATGTTAACGAACAGCTAATCACTGGGGTTGAAAGCGCAACGTCAACCCGTGAAGTAGGGCTCAGAAAAGAAAATCAAGAACTGGAAGGTCATGAGCAGTCTCTAATTGAGAAGCGAGCACCTCTGAACGCTCAGCTCAACGCCCCACAACAAGCTCACCAACAATACTTAGATCAACTAAAAGACTGGGAAGAAAAGAAAGCGAGCATATTCGGCACTAAAGACCAGCCTGATACTCTGAAAGGATTAGAACATCGCAAAGAACAACTGGATCTCTTACCAGATCAAAGAGCTAGCTCACAATCTGAACGATTAGAAATAACTGCTCAGATATTTGACTTGCTAGATGAGCAAAGAGTTAATCGAGAAGCCCTATTTCAACCTGTTCAGCAACTTATTCAAAACAATAGGCTTATCCGTGATGAGTATAAGCTACAATTTAAAGCAGAACTAAGTAGTACTACGGAACTGATTTCTGACAAGTTGTTTTCTCTAGTTAAACAAGCTTCAGGTGAGTTTAGAGGTGAGTCGGAAAGCCTATCTGTCATCAAAGAACTAACAGATAGGCATGACCTTAACGATAGACTAGCTTTACTCAAATTTGTGACAGAGTTACACGTTAAACTTGAGAGTTCCTCGAACGGACAGATAGGTATCATGTCTATGTTACGAAAAGGACGCTCAGTAAATGAAGTTTATGACTTCTTATTTGGCTTAGAATATCTTGAGCCTAGATATACACTAATGTTCCAAGAAGCCCAAATTGGGCAGCTTTCTCCGGGTCAAAGAGGTGCGTTACTTTTAATCTTCTACCTTCTGGTAGACAAAGGAAATACGCCTATCATTCTAGACCAGCCAGAAGAAAATCTAGACAATGAAACGATTGTGAGTTTGCTTGTGCCTGTTATTAACGAAGCGAAGCAAAAACGCCAAATTATAATGGTTACTCATAATCCTAACTTGGCTGTTGTCTGTGATGCAGAACAGATAATTCACTGTGAATTTGACAGGAAAAATGGACATAGCATCACATACACACCTGGCGCAATTGAATGCAGAATTATTAACAGAAAAGTTGTTGATGTACTTGAAGGCACAATGCCAGCATTCGACAACAGAAAGATGAAGTACCATTAACAGACCGTTTAAAATGGCGGATGAATTAAGCTTTGAACGGCTGCTTTCTGGCTTTCACCTGCCATTAACTTGAAACTCTTATAGACTGCAAATGGCCGTATCTTGCCTTACATATCTGGGATTTTTACTACTAGGAATTTGAGACGCAATGGAACGAAAAACCGAGTTAGCTCTTTGGAAAATACTGTATTCGACTAACGTATGTCATCAGGTATGAACAACACCAATTGTCTTGGTGTATAGATAATTATTGCATTTCTGGCATATATTGCCACCGGCCTCGAGTGCCACCCAGCTTGTCTTGCACATTATACACTCGAATTTGACCAACCTGCTTTGTGGGATTATTGGCAAGCTGTTAAACTTAGGCGGTCTATGAGGTTTAGGTGGATTAAAATACTCATGACTGCTTGGATGAGTAGACTGATCATCAAGAAGAATGTTAGGGGTATTTCTTAACTGCTCAGTCGTCAGATCTTCACATTTTTTATATCTTGGATGGTAAATCCATTTTTTTGATGTCCTATTGTTCATCAAAAAATCAGTTAGTATTTCTTGAAATGATTTTTCTTTGGATTTAATTTTTGGAAACTGGAGTTCCAGCGAATCTAGCGCAATTTCAATGATCCCGCACTGAGTAATTTTAGGTTCATATAAACTCTCTGGAATTACCCGATACGGATGACTAAGATAAATTACAAATTGAAACTTATCTATTGTGCCAACAATATCAACAGCCGCATCAGAAAAAGTTGTTTCCACATCAATATTATCAATGGTTATATCTTTCTCTTCCGTGACAGTGAAATATTTATATTCCTTAAGGTATCTCACACCTTCGTAATAAGGCACTTTCCCTTTATATTCCGGCAAGCCAAGTTTTATCTGTTTGCCTATTATCTGCCTTGCCATCAGTCGGATTGAAGTATAAAAAGAATATTCACATTTATTTTTTGTTTTCTCGTAAACCCCTTTGCTGGCGTGCCCAAAGTGCCAAACGTTTATTCTCCCTTGCCGGGCTTCTAAAGGGGTATGACACGATGGGCATATGCAGCCACATTGCTTACCATTTGGGACATCATTGACATCAACAAGTTCTTTGTTAGATTCCCGCAAGCCAAAAGGGATTTTGTTTAAGACGCTCATGCATAAGATTCCGAGTTCATATTCAACTTGAAAGGGGTATGTTGAGCTTAGCTTAGCATAACCGTACCATTACGCCTCAAACTGAACTATGAGAGGATTGAATATAACTTACGTTCAAAAGTTCCCTGATATTCAATTGAACTGCCAACAGGCAAGTTATGATCGATTTCAGCTGGGCATGACTGTCTCAGTTCGACACTAAGCTGCCGTATGTGCTATTTTAGCAAAAGGCAGCAATTAATCCCTTTCCGGTCGCCAGGGCAATCGCGCTTAAATTAGATTAACTTTTATAATCATCGGTCAATCAATTAGTTAGAGATACCACTCTTTCAAATTTCGTGTTTTAATGTAAAAAAGCACAAAATAGCCATTTGTATTAGGGATGACGCAGACATAAAAATCCCGTCATAATAGTAGTTTTGCCCCCAGTCAAAGCCACAGAGATGAAAGAAGCCATTGCCCCCTTAGCCACCTTTACAGAAGAGCTTTCGGAATTGATTACCCGCTTGGTGAAA
>JADHTX010000268.1 GCA_016784875.1 Methylobacter sp. | reverse complement strand
AAGGTCGATTGAAAATGATTACCGCACTAACTAAAGCCAGCGGTTCGCAAGGCATGGTAGGAGGCCAAGCCATTGACCTGGAGTCGGTTGGAACCAGCCTGACTCTGCCTGAACTGGAAAACATGCATATCCATAAAACCGGGGCTTTAATACGTGCCAGCGTCAATATGGCTACTTTGGCAAAAGCCGATATAGATCCCGAAGTGGCTAAAAAACTGGATAATTATGCTAAGTGCATCGGCTTGTCATTCCAGGTTAAGGACGACATTCTCGACGAAGAAAGCGATACCGCAACCCTGGGAAAAACCCAAGGCAAAGACCAAGATAACAACAAACCCACTTACCCTGCCCTGCTAGGTCTGGCGGGTGCCAAACAAAAAGCCCAGGAACTGCACGAGCAAGCACTAAGCAATCTGAGTATTTTCGGCACTGAAGCCGATTTATTACGCGATTTGTCGCTGTATATTATTCAACGAGATCATTAATCCTAAATAAATCAGTTTTTAACCACAGAGTTCACAGAGAATCAAGGTGTTAGAGCTTATTAGTTGCTCAGCCAACGGGTGTAGGGATGTTTTTTCAAGCCAATGATTTTACTCTGCGTTCTCCGTGGTGAACTGATCGAATGATAAGCTTAGTCTAGTTACTACAAGCAGCTAATACATCGCCTGCACTACTTGCGAGCGCGGACACAAGTTTCGCATCACGCTTAATGGTAGCGCGGATATTTAGATAAGTCGGGATTGAAGCCGAATTACTACTAATAAGAATGACAGGAATGTCCTTATTGCGACTACCCGATTCACGTAGTGCCGCCACCAACGCTAAAGCGTTAAGATCGGGTAATTCGCGGGCAGCAACCAACAAATCGAATGGCTGATGCAGCAGCAACTCAAGCGCCGATAACCCTCGGTCCTGGCTCACCAATCGCACCGACAGAGATGCCAGCACCCCCTGGCAAAATTTCCGTGTCGCCACAGACGGCTCGACCAATAACACCGAGGCACAACCCGGCATACTGGAAATACGCAATAATTCCAAGTCCTGCTCAATAACCGCTGCAAAAACGCCGTCCCGTTCCGGCGTATCGGCAACTCGGCGCAGCAAATCCACGTAAGCTAAGGCGTGACTGACAGCCAATGAGTCGAATCGACTGCGGGCATCACTGGCAAAAACCTCAAACTGGTGGCAAATACTAGTGATCAACGGTAAATCGAAAGTACCGCCTGATCCCTTAAGGCTATGGATATTGCGAAAAAGTTCATCGAACGCCCCCTTCTTCCCTTGGCCCAAAGCCAATGCATATTCCTCAAGAAAGTCGCAACGATCAGCCAATTCTCCAACGAAATCATCGCGCATTGCGGCAAGTAATAAGGAAAAATCAGTATTCATAGAAAAGTCTCTTTTATTTGTGGGCTACCCACTTAAGACGGGACAATAGGCAAGGCTTAACCGTTCGTCCTGAGCTTGTCGAAGGATGGACGGTTAAGCCGTTCATGGTTCGACAAGGCCTTTAGTCCTGAGCAGCCGAAGGGTCACCACGAACGGCTTAACCTTTAAACTATCCCGCCTTAAGCGGGTAGCCTATTTGTGGATTTACACATTTCAAAAAATCTGGCTTATTGCACATCTACATCGTCACCATTGGTAAACCGGCGTACTTGATTACGACCGCTGTCCTTGGCAATATAAAGCGCCGCATCCGATGCCAGTATCAATCTCTGCATATCGGCGCACTGATCGCTACCGACAACCCCGGCGCTAAGGAACGAGCATGAAATAAGGTGGACAACTTCGTGCGGCAGGAGTGCAAGCTTTGCTTGCGTATGCAGGCGAAGCCTGCACTCCGACTATTGGCAACTTGCCTAAGTTATTCCATGCTCATTCCTAAGGTTGATGCCCTTCACCGGGCAGTGGCGCTTGCCCGACCGAAAATAACCCACAATCGCCAAATACTGGCTGTAAGGTTTGTCCCGCACGCTGTCATCCACGCTCAGCGTACCTACCGCCTTCCACGTTCAAAAGAGGAGCGGATTCGTTGAATAAATCCTTGCCATCATAGTGCTCTCTTTGCAAAAAGCGGGTAGCGCTATCATGGGAGATACCCATGACTTCTCCCAAGTGGCTACAACTGACTTGTTTGGGTTCCCCCAATAAAAATCCGATGTACATCGGCAAAGTGCAGCGGGCTGTTGAGGGGCGAGTAATTTCTCTTATCATGGAAAGCGACCTTCTCTAGGCAAAGGGGACTTATAAGCCGCATATTATATTTCCCCTGTCAATGCATAACTTCTACCAACTATGATTGTAGAACACCCCACCCGTTTTTCATACTTCAACGCTGATTTTGGTCAACCTAAATTCCAAAAAGAATATAGAGGGTCATAGCCGCAATGCCGACCACAACCAATTTAATTTTATTGAACAAAGACTGCTCGCGCCAAAAATAAAGCAGGCTTGCTTTCTTATGCGCATAGCTTGCAAACAGTTTTTCTTTACTATGCCGACAAAAAGGCGGCAATACCCGCCACAGCCAGTAGAGTCCATAAACAACAAAAGATAACAGGATATAAAAGACAATAAGCTGCGTGTTCTTAAGATTTGTATGGAAAAAATGTTCAATGAGCCTATCAAGAGTCAATTCGATAACTTCAAATGCAATATGGGAGAACTCAACAAAACGCTCGAACAGGAAATGTAACAGCTCAACCGATAAATTAAATACCACATCAGGCGCAGCGATAACCATAAGGACAGAGGCTAGCAGAAGTCCATTAATCCATCGATGTTGCCGACGTTTTTTGTCCACATGATTAATCAGCAATTCCCGATATTCATCCTTTAAGTCAACAAAGTGAACCCCAACAAAATAAGGATAGCGATTGGATCTCGATTGGCTTTCTTCACAAAAAACAACTTGGCCGTAAGTGACGATGACTGCCATGCTGGATACCAGCACTATTTTAATTATCAGGTAATCGCCTTCGTTAAGCGCGCCCTCACAAATAAAAGCCATACCGCTTGCGCTGATATTAACGTTGTGCGTTTCATTTTCCTGAATTTGAGTGACCGCCCCCTTGCTATCCAGCGAGATTTTTTCCAAGTCGAGCGATAGCAATTCAGAATCATGCGATATCATTTCAATATCGGAAGATAATGAAGGATGATGTAAAATAATATCGAAAAGAGAATGCGGTTCGGTCAGCAATTTTTCATCTATTTTTTTATAAAACAGATTAACTTCATCATAAATACGAAAAAAACCTCTTCGATTTTTATCATTTGCCATGTTGACCCTATCCATAATCTACAACCTCTAAACCTTATTTTGCCTGGATTTGATTATTCTTTGCACCCTTCAAACCTTATATTCTGTCCACGAAAGACACAAAAAATGTAGCTACTGCGCTAATCCACAAGCTCCTGAGACTATGAAAGTATTTATTTTTTAGAAAAAACAAAAAATAACCACGAAGCGCACAGAGGAAATAACAACATTAATCTAATGTCTTAAAAGCTCCTTGCGCTTTGCGCTGAATAGTTACCATTGTTCAACCATCTTTTCTGTTTTTCGTGGACAATGATTTTTAGCCTACCCAAACTCTGGCGTTCCTGAACAAACGCATCCACGCGCCATATTCTTCCCAATCATCCGGGTGCCACGAGTTTTGCACCGTTCTGAAACAGCGTTCGGGATGCGGCATCATAATAGTAAACCGCCCATCCGTGGTGGTCAGACCGGTAATCCCGAATGGCGAACCATTGGGGTTGGCCGGAAATTCCGTGGTTAATTCGCCATAGTTATCGACATAACACAAAGCAACAGCACCGGCTTCAAGTGCAACCGCCGGATCCACTGCAAATTCTGCACGGCCTTCGCCATGAGCAATAGCGACCGGCATTCTGGAGCCTTCCATACCGGCAAACAATATAGATGGCGATTTTTGCACTTCAACCAAAGCCACTCTCGCTTCAAATTGTTCGGAAGTATTGCGCATAAAACGCGGCCAATGCTCGGCACCGGGGATAATATCTTTTAATCCCGACATCATCTGGCAGCCGTTGCAAACGCCCAAACCGAAGGTATCGGGACGCTGGAAAAATGCGGCAAATTCATCGCGGCAGCGCGGATTGAACAGGATGGATTTTGCCCAGCCGCCGCCTGCGCCGAGGACATCGCCATAAGAGAAACCGCCGCAGGCTACCAAGCCGGTAAAATCCGCCAAGCTGACCCGACCGTGGATAATATCGCTCATATGTACGTCGATACTGGTAAATCCGGCGCGATCGAATGCCGCCGCCATTTCCACATGGCCGTTAACGCCCTGCTCCCGCAATATAGCGACTTTAGGTCTTGCAATATCTTTAAGCGACACGGTTACATCGTCGTTAATATCAAAGGTTAATTCTACATTCAAGCCGGGATCTTCATCATCGGCGATCCTTTCGAACTGTTGCTGTGCGCATTCCGGGTTATCGCGTAAGGCCTGCATCTTGTAGCTGAGTTCGGACCAAATATTCTGCAATTCGGCCCTACCGGCAGAATAAACGACCTCCCCTTCATGACGAACAGTCAGTTGTGGTTCATCCATAACCTTACCAATTACATAGGTACAATCAATCAAGCCCGATTGATTGAGCAACTCCACAATTTCCTTGCATTCGCTCTGACGCACTTGCAATACCGCGCCCAATTCCTCATTGAACAGGGCCGCCAGCACATCATCGCTCAAACTATCGAGCGTTAAGGTCACTCCCAGCCTGCCGGCGAACATCATTTCCGCCACCGTTGCCAGCAAACCGCCATCGGAACGGTCATGATAGCTCAGCAGCTTGCCTAGGGAATTCAGCGTTTGAATGCTATCAAAGAAAGCTTTCAACAGGCTTGCATCATCCAGATCAGGACAATCGTCACCGAGCTGATTGTAAACTTGCGCCAACACCGAACCGCCCAAGCGGTTCTTGCCTGCGCCGAGATCAAGCAGGATCAAAGCGCTGTCTTCATCCGGCACATTGCGCAGTTGCGGAGTCAGGGTAAGGCCAATATCGGTAACCGGCGCAAACGCGGTAATGACCAACGATAGCGGTGAGGTCATGGTTTTTTCCACAGCATCGTCTTTCCACACCGTTTTCATCG
>JADHTX010000267.1 GCA_016784875.1 Methylobacter sp. | reverse complement strand
TCCTAGCGGCTGATTTTATGCCGATAGCCGCGTTGCTGAAACAGTTTCATAGCTTGCTATGCGCCTGTTTCAGCGCCTTGCTATCGACAAAAATCAACTCGCTATCATTTCCTCAACCGTAACCGTGCGAAGTATAATAAGATTAATATTGTTTTTAGTTCGATTCGCCAAACATGATTTTTTTGACAAAAATATGAGCATAAAAAACAACGATAACAAAAATCCCCGTAAGAACAATATCTAATATCATGGCAATTCTATTCCTGTAAATGTAGGTTAAGTTTTTCTTCAATAGCTTGTGTTTACTAAGCGTTCATAAACTATTAGGCGATTTTCATGCCACAACTTAACTCTTTAAGCAAGGTGAGTAAAATCAAGCCTTATTGCCGAAAAAAGAGGCGCTGAAATGAATGGAACGAAGAAGAACGGTTGTTTTCAACCGTTCTGAAATGGTTGTTTTCAACTGCGTAGAAAATTAACGGCTGTCCAGTTTTTATTTTAAAAATATTTTACTTTGTAAAGTTGCTATGTGCGGTACCGAACGGACGAATCGTTTATGTTGCGGTTAAGCTACATTATGAGATTTTTTAGCAACACCGGCTAACATAAGGAGTGTTTTCTAAACAATGACTCATGAAAAGTATTTATTGAATATCCGATGTCATGTGACTGACCGACCCATGAGGCAAAGGATAATGTCTGAGATGACTTTAGCAGATATAGCCGACAGATCAGTTGATTATGTAAAGTCGCAAGTTGGTACCGTTTCAAAATATAGGCTACCACTTAAGGCGGGACAGTTTAAAGGTTAAGCCGTTCGTGGTGACCCTTCGGCTGCGCTCAGGACTAAAGGCCTTGTCGAACCATGAACGGCTTAACCGTTCATCCCATTCGACAAGCTCATGACAGGCTTCGACAAGCTCAGGACGAACGGTTAAGCCTTGCCTATTGTCCCGTCTTAAGTGGGTAGCCAAAATATAGCAAGTCAAGAATGCTCCCTGGATTTGGCAACACATTGATGTGTTTTTATGGAGTCCTTTTTTTATTACTCTGAAGGAAAATATTATGTTGAAAAAAAAATTACTCGCCATTGCCTCATTAACTAGCGTGGGCTTTTTGCCGCTGGCACAGGCCGCCGATCACATTCAGGATGATCGTTGGTATATTGCGCCTTTTGCTTCATTTGTCAGAACCGGCGGCGATCGGGATTCAAGTGACGGCTGGGGTGGCGGCATGGGAATCGGCAAGATTCTGGATAAGCACTTCAACGTTGAAGTGAAAGGTTTTTATGAAGAATTCGGCGGAGCTAACGGACCTTGGAGTCTGACCGGCGGCACCGCTGATTTACAATATTATTTCTCCCGCGATAAATTCTCGCCTTATGCGGTAGTTGGCTTAGGCGGCATGAACAGTTGCGCTTCAGCTAATTGCGGCGCAGGCTTCATTGGCGAAGCAGGGGCAGGTTTTACCTACGAGCTTCATGATAATTTCCTGCTTAGAAGCGATGTGCGTTATCGTTACAACAACAATCTCAATGCGCATGTACAACCCGGCACCGACGAATTTCATGATATGACGGTTAATGTCGGCTTTGTCATACCGTTCGGCGACAAGCCGAAACCAGCGGAAAAGCATGAAGCTCCTGTCGCAGTTGCCGCAGTTTCCGATTGTTCAACACAGGATTCGGATTACGACGGCGTTAACAACTGCCTGGATCGCTGCCCCGGAACCCTTAAAGACACCAAGGTTGATAATACCGGATGCCCGGTTAGACTGATACTTAAAGGACAGCACTTCAAATATAATTCGGCGGAGTTGACGTTGAAAGCTCAGGAAATTCTTGATGGTGTAGCGGCAAACCTTGTGTCTTATCCTCAGAAAAATGATATTGAAGTTCAGGGACACGCCAGCAGCGAAGGAGCCGATAACTACAATATGAAGTTGTCGCAACGCCGTGCGCAGTCGGTTGTCGATTACCTCAAAATGAGAGGTGTTACCAACAGGCTGATGGCAAAAGGCTACGGCGAAACTCAACCCATTGCCGATAACAGCACGGAAGCGGGTAGATCGGAAAATCGTCGTGTCGAGTTGATCTGGATTGAAAATTGATAAGTTGTTAATGTTGTAAATAAAAAACCCGCGTTCAAGCGGGTTTTTTATGTCTCCCTCCTCGATTTTTGTCAATTGAAAACGCTTTCAAGCGGCAATTACTCCAGTTTTATGTACGATACCGTACAGACCACCGCTGATTTTATCGTTAGTATCCGAATCAGATTTAAACGTGCTCAAAGAGAGTTTTACTTCGTGTCAAGATGCTAGTACTCAGTCAAGCTTATCTTGACGGGTAAAAGTAAATCCGTCCATCCCATTCGACAAGCTCATGACAGGCTTCGACAAGCTCAGGACGAACGGTTAAGCCTTGCCTATTGTCCCGTCTTAAGTGGGTAGCCCAAATAATTAACACCTTTAAGGAATCAGTTATGAAAACAAAGAATTTAGCAGATAGAGTTTTAGTTGTTGCCTGTATATCAGCGGCGCTGGGATTGGCGGGTTGCCAACCGGAAGGGTCGGCAGAAAAGGCAGGAAAGAAAGTCGATAGCGCAGTTGAAAGTGCCGAGAAAAGTTATGATTTAGCTGCATCGAAGGTGGACAAAAAGGCGCAAGAAGCAAAGGAACTGTTGAGTGAGGAAGCCGAAAATGTCTCAGAAACCATCAATGAAACGACTGATGCGTCAAAAGAAGCCTTAGAGAAGACCGAAAAGAATATTGAAGAGTCGGTAACTGAAAAAACCGAAACAACTGGACAGTATATCGACGACACAATTATTACCGCAAAGGTTAAAGCGGCGATTTTAAAAGATCCTTTACTTAGCGCATCCCGTATCGAAGTCACTACAGATAAAGGCGTTGTGAAGTTGAGCGGCACAGTTGATTCCGAGAAAAGCATCAGTAGAGCGATGGAAGTAGCCGGTGGCCAGGAAAATGTGAAATCAGTGCAATCCGACCTGACGGTAAATGCAAGTGCAACAAGCAAAGAATAACCTGATTATAAAGCTGCTTCAGCCAAACAAAAATAAACGCGTCATACCCGCCGGGAAGGCGGTATCCAAGACTATGGACGGTAAGCTCTAGCTATCCATGGAGTCTGGATTCCGGCAACTTCTGCCGGAATGACGCGTTATTGGCTACCCACTTAAAACGGGACAATAGGCAAGGTTTAACCGTTCGTCCTGAGCGCAGCCGAAGGGTCACCACGAACGGCTTAACCTTTAAACTGTCCCGCCTTAAGTGGGTAGCCGCGTTATTCAATGGTTATACGCTTAGCTGAAGCATCTTTGCCAATCAGGAAGAATAAGGGCTTGTTCAAGCTCAGTCACGGCCTATTAACGACAGCGTATTTATGTGAGTAATCCTGCCGACAATGCTTATTTTCTCGTGCTTGAAACAATCAGTGATGACTTGTCGCACAGTGGGCGCTTGTTTAAATCTCAGGTCTATTTTGGTTTTGTCGGGTGTACACTCGATATTTGATCAAGGATAGCGTGAGTAATGTCGCCCCGGTATCGCTTATTGTTCCTAGGCAAAAAGAGAGGCGCAAATCTGACTGAGAGGCAACTCAAAGGGGGAATCGATGATAAAGGCGCGGGAGCATAGACGGAAAATAAGGCTTGACGATCCAGGCGGTGAAGATAATCCAATCCGGTTTGAGTTGTTTAGCAACGAACGACTGGAACAACATGCCGCCAGTTTAGCAAAAGCGCAAAAAGTCGATATTCGTAGCGGTGGATTCAAACTGATGCCCAGGGTGCGCGAGAATTCCCGGTTGTTGTTTGAAGCATACAAATCTATAGGTAAGGCCGCGCGCGAGCATCGCGCCATTACACCGGCCGCAGAGTGGCTACTCGATAATTTTCATGTGATTGAAGAGCAAATCAATGACATTAATCTCTACTTTCCTGAAAAATTCTATAAGCAACTACCTAAATTAGCCGGAGGCTTCCTCTCGGGTTACCCTCGTGTTTATGGCATTGCCTGGGCTTTAGTTGCTCATACCGATAGCCGATTTTCTCCCGAACAATTAGCTTGTTTTATACGTGCGTATCAGGAAGTTCAGCCGCTCAGTATCGGCGAGCTTTGGGCGATACCGATCACGTTACGTATCGTAATGATAGAGAATTTGCGTCGGCTGGCGCTAAAAGTCATGCGATCGCAAGCCGGTCGACAGTTGGCTGACGACTTAATCGATCAACCCGACAGAGTTGATTTTCCGATTAAGACGGGCATCTTGCCGGCCAAGCCTTTGCGTCAGGCTTTTGCTGTTCAGATTGTACAACGCTTGCACGAACCGCATCCCGGTACGGCGCCGACAGTTGATTTTCTGACGCCTTGGCTGAGCGAACTTGGCGTGACTCTGGATGAAATCGTACACCGGGAACACTCGGCCCAGATTGTCGCCAACCTGACGGTACGCAATATCATCACCAGTATGCGAGCTATATCGGCGTTCGATTGGCCGCAATTTGTTGAAGATTCCAGTCTGGTCGATAAATGTCTGCGCGTTAACCCCACTTATAACGCGATGGATTTTCTTACCCGCGACCGCTACCGTCATGCGATTGAAGATCTTGCCAAACGTTCGCCATTTTCCGAGGTGGAAATCGCTTCGAAAGTGATCGACAAGATTAATCGTGTCGGTAAAGAAGCCGACACAGAGCTGAAAAACCAAGAGCCGGGCTATTATCTGATCGGCCCCGGTCGGGGCGAGTTCGAACAAGAAGTTAGCTTTCGCCCTACCTTCAGCCAAACACTGCTGCGTAGCTACATTGCCCATGCCGCCTCTGCGTATCTGGATAGTCTGGCTATTGGTACACTGATATTGATGGCTCTGCCGCTAAGTGTCGCTTACGCGTCTGGATTGGAAAGTTTATCGATTATCCTGATTGCACTTTTGGCGTTATTTCCCGCCTCGGACATTGCAACGAGTTTGGTCAACCGTTTCGTTATTGGCGTTGTGCCGCCACGCCATTTACCCCGGCTGGAGTTGAAGCAAGGCATTCCCGATAGGTTACAGACATTCGTTGTAGTGCCGACCCTGTTTAGCAACGAGCAGAATGTAAAAAAACAAATCGATGAATTGGAGG
>JADHTX010000266.1 GCA_016784875.1 Methylobacter sp. | reverse complement strand
CCCTGGACGCGGACAGCAAACAAGTGGTGTTCGATGTTTTTTCCGATCCGCAACTGACTATCCTTTCGGTAGCTCATGATCCAGAATGGCTGGAGCGTTGCGGCATTGTTTATGAACTTGAAGCGGGTCGGTTGACCCCGGTAAAACATCATGGAAACCCTTGATATTAAACTGCCGCAGATGGCGCTGCTTTACGGCCTCTGTTTACTACCGTGGTTGCTGCTATGGCTGATCGGCCTGCGTTTGAGCCGCGATATTGGCATCGGTATCCTGCGCATGAGTATTCAATTAGCGCTGGTCGGTATTTATCTAAAAACGCTATTCGATCTTAACCATCCCTGGCTCAACGGCTTGTGGATATTGGTGATGCTGTTAGTCGCCGATTTCAGCATTCTGCGCCGCGCCGGACTGAAAGTGCGTTATTTTGTCCTCGCTACCTTTATCGCCATTGCCTCCAGCATACTGCTCTCTACCGCCTATCTGGTGATTCTGGTTATCCAACCGACGCACTTTTACGATGCCCGTTATATCGTGCCTTTATCGGGCATGATTCTCGGCAACTGCCTGCAAGGAAACGTCATCGCTTTGGAGCGTTTCTATTCGGCACTCCGCAAAAACGAAAACGAATACACCACTTTTCTGATGCTGGGCGCGACCCGCTGGGAAGCGGTGCGTCCGTATTTTCGGGAAGCCGTCAAAGCCGCGATCAATCCGACCATTGCCGGTATGGCGACTATGGGACTGGTATCGCTGCCGGGCATGATGACGGGGCAAATCTTGGGCGGCAGCGAGCCTTGGTTAGCGGTGAAATACCAAATCGCTATCATGATTTGTATTTTCACCAGCTCCACGCTTGCCAGCATCATCAACTTGAAACTCAGTCTGGCTATTGCGTTCAATACATATGATGTATTGCGGGATGAGGTGATTAAAAAGCCTTAATCTACGATAAATGCTGTTACCTTTTTCTACCCCAAATTCCTGCCAACGCGCTACCGATCAGGCAATGAAATACGGCGGAAATCGCAGCTGGAACGGGAGCCATAGCCATGTCGGCAAAATGCGTTTTAGCTAGTGCGGCCGCGAGTCCGCTGTTTTGCATACCGACTTCTATCGATACGGTGCGTCTTTCTGCCTTGCCGTAACCCAGCCACTTCATCACCAGATAACCTAATGAAAAACCGGTAACATGAAGTAAAAAAACCGAAGCAAATAATTTTGGCCCTGCCAATTCAATCGCTGCTTTATTACCTGCCATTATACTGCCCACTACCAACACAATGACGACCACGCTAACCATCGGGCCGACTGCATGTACAGCTGCGCGGACTACATGGCGCTTGTGCTGCTGTATCCGATCCAATGCCGTATTGATTAACAACCCGGCTAGTAAAGGGATCAATACCACCACTATCATCGACCGAAACAGGCCCCAACCGTCAACCGGCAAGTAGGCACCGGCCAGCCATTGCGTCAACAATGGCGTCATTACAACGGCAGCCAGCGTGGAACATAGGGTCAACAATACGCTCAAAGCCACATTGGCACGGGCCAGGTAACAAATGACATTGGATGCGGTGCCGCCGGGACAGGAGCCGACCAAAATCAAGCCTATCGCCAAGCCCGCTTCCAGATCCAGAACTCTTGCCCAAAAACAGGCGGCCAACGGCATGATGATAAACTGCATGAACACGCCAATGGCAACGATCTTCGGCATGCGCAATACTTCTGAAAAATCGGCCAAGCGCAGGGTCAAGCCCATGCCTAACATGATTACGCCTAAACCTAGGGAAATATAAGGCTGAAACCCTATCCATGCCTCCGGCTGCCACCATGCCCACAAACAACCGGCCACTATCCACAACGGAAACCATTCGGCTATTTTTATACAGCTTCGTTGCCAGTCTTTTAACATGATGGTGAGATCCTTTTTTTGTTTTGGGCAATTGATGAGGGGATTATTTGGCCCAATTCTGTGCGTTAATAATATGTGTTTTAAAATCGGCGGTCGCGACAAAATCGCAAAAGGCTTTATCGACTATGTGCTGTTCTGCCAGTTGCTGCAAGCTAAGTCGGCTATCTATGTCGGCTGACTTTATCAGGATAAGTTCGCTTGCCGAAAGGGTCTTGCCTAGCCATGCCGCCAAGCTGTCTGAGCTTATATCCCAGCTTGCCGGTATGCCTGCGTTATCAAGTTCGATAACATCCGGCGACCAAATGACGGTTTTCTGCCTGCCGAGCTGATCTTGAATCGCAGCGATATTTTCTGCAATAGTGAAATTCGGCTTAAGTCCATTAAACATCACGGCCATTTGCTGCATGGCTAAAATCGCCATATGATGCGCGGTTTTATCGTCGAATTGCCAATATTGTTGCGCCGACCTGACTTGGTCTGCAAACGCGCCGCCGCCGGGAACAATAACAACTGCCCTGCCCTGATAGCTTTTCTCAACCGCGTTCAAGCAATTAATCAGAGAGTCGGAGCGGGACAGGCTGCCACCCAGTTTGATAATGATCATGTTATGCCCACACAACAGTTAAACGGCAAGTTACTTTACCGTAAATTGTTGCAATAAATCGAGCATGGCTGCGGCCTTGTCAAAACTTTCCTGATACTCGTCTTCTGCTACGGAATCATTGACGATTCCGCCGCCTGCCCAGAAACGAATGGTATTTTCTGAATGTACCAGGGTTCTAATCGCAATATTGGTGTCCATATTGCCGTTAAACCCGATGTATCCGATCGCCCCGCAATAAACTCCGCGCCGATTGGGTTCAAGTTCTTCGATGATTTCCATAGCCCTGATTTTGGGCGCGCCGGTAATCGACCCGCCCGGAAAACAGCTTTTTAGCAAATCCAGTGCATGCTGCTCCTCCGCCAATATCCCGGTTACGGTACTGACCAAGTGATGTACGGTGGCATAGCTTTCCACATCGAATAATTTTGGCACTTTAACCGAACCGCTCTTGCAGGTTTTACTGATGTCGTTTCTAAGCAAATCGACAATCATCAGGTTTTCGGCCCGGTCCTTGTTGCTGGCTTCCAGATTTTTTATCTGCTGCTGATCTTCTGTGTAATCGAATTTTCTGGGTCGCGTGCCTTTAATGGGCTTGGTTTCAACCACACTATCGGTCAGTTTTAAAAAACGCTCTGGAGATGAACATAAAATCTGTACTTCGGGCAAGTTAAGATAACAACTGAACGGAGCGGCATTTAATTTACGCAAGGTTTGATAAGCCGCCCATGGATCGCCTTCGCAACCAGCGGCAAAACGTTGCGCCAGATTAACCTGATAACAATCGCCTTCCTTGAGATAATGCTTGATCCGGTTAAAGGCATGTACATAGGCTTCCTTGTCCATATTGGAATTAATTTCGCCAACGACCTTAAATGCGTGCTCATTCTTACTTACAGATATTTGGCTGAATTGCTCGACTAATTCTTGCCGTTTTTGTTGGTCGCATTGCCCAACTAGGTAAGTTTTTTGCCGATAATGATCGACAATCACAGCCCAAGGGTAAATCCCTACCGCCATTTCGGCAATATGTTCGGCATCCACGGCAGTTTTCGGCAATGCTTCCAGCCGACGGGCCAAATCATAGGAAAAATAGCCTATGGCTCCGCCGTTGAACGGCAACTCATTATCCGATTTAAAGTCTGAAAACTGGCCAAGCTTTTGTTTAACTAGATCAAACGGATTTTCAGTCGAAATTATTGTCTGGGCGTCACAGGTAATTTCGGTAACTTCGCCATGAGTGACCAAAGTGCACACCGGCTCCGCAGCAATAATATCGTAACGTCCCTGACTACTGCCGGGAAAACCGCTATCCAGAAACACTGCCCAGGCATTATCCGCACAAACAGAAAACAGCTCTGCACTGTCAGTAAAATAAGGAAGAGGAGTAATAAATTGATTCGGTGAGGGCATTTAAATAAAAAAAGGGGGGTTGGTAATGCGATTTGTATTAACAATTGATATGACGCACTGTCCATGGAAAGCACGAAAAAGCATTTAGTTCACCAACAATAGACTCATCGCGTAAAGTCAAAGTATGGTTTTGCTGTAATCTATCAACCTTGTAGAAAAGCTTAACTGATCATTTATCGATGTACATCCATTTTTTGTGCCATTGGCGCATATAACTTTTCCCTTGCATGTACCGTAACATCATTTGCTCATAAACTGGCCGAAAGCGCGACTGCCTTCACCGGTTTTAATGGTATCTATCACTTTCAGAGTTCTGGCGTCAATCACCGAAACATTGCTGTCAAACCAATTAGCCACATAGACATGCCGATCATCCGGATGAGTGTTGATGCCTTCAGGTTTGTCGCCGACAGTAATCAGCGCTATTTCCTTTAAGGTTTCTATATCAATAACGGAAACCGAACCGTCGTCCTGATTAGTCACTAACAATCTGCTGTCATTAAGTGCAAGCGCTGTTGCATAAGGCAACATATTGACCTTTACGGTAGCAATGGGCTTCATCCTGGCTGTTTCTACCACCGTTACGTCATCGCTTTTTACGTTGGCAACATAAATACGCTCGCCTCTGGCATCAATGGTCAGTCCAAACGGATGGGTTCCAACTGGCGCAGATTTCTTAACGGTAAGCGTATTCAGGTCGATTTTAGAAACTGAATTACTGATCCGGTTAGCAACATACAACCAGCGATTATCAGGACTAACAATCAAACCAGATGGCGACGCACCGACAGCTATCGTTTTAATTAGCTGTAGACTTTCCGCATCAATAACCGAGACGGTATTCTTATACCAATCTGCCGCATAAATCCGCTTGCCGGCCGAACCAACAGCAATACCCAGCGTGCCCTTATTAACAGAAACGTTGGCGATCACTTCGCGCTTTTTAGTATCCACAACGGCAAAGCTTTTGGCTTCCGGCGTGCTGACATAAACTTTGCTGCCATCAGGAGCTACCGCAACACCAGCGGGTTTACCTGCAACAGCAATCGTATCGACTACACTACCCGTTGCGGTATCAATAACCGATACGCTATTCGCTAATTGATTACTGATATAGGCAAAAGGCTGTGCGGCAAGCGGAGCTGAGAAAAAGGCTGTAGCGATGCAAATCGCTACAGCCTTTTCGCTAAGGATGGTGTATATGCCGCAAACCAGT
>JADHTX010000265.1 GCA_016784875.1 Methylobacter sp. | reverse complement strand
AGCGATCCGCATAATCTAAACCTTAAAACCTGGGTAGATGACGAACTGCGGCAAAATTCCAATACCGGGCAGATGATTTTTAACTGCTATGAAATGATTGCTTATTTATCGCAAGCAATGACGCTGGAGCCGGGCGATGTGATTGCAACCGGCACTCCAGCGGGAGTCGGCGTAAAAATGAAACCGCGCGGTTATCTGTTACCGGGGCAAACTGCCCGGATTGAAATTGAGGGCATCGGGACATTGGTCAATCCGGTTATTGAGGAGCCTGATAATTTAGCTTGGTCATGAGTGAGCTAAAACCAAGCTCTATGTGGACTAAAGATTACGAATAATCGCGCTCACCAAACAATGCCGTACCGATTCTGACGATAGTCGAACCTTCGGCTATCGCAGCTTTTAAATCTCCGGTCATACCGAACGAATAAGTATCCAATCCTAGCTTGGCAGCGGCCTGATAAAGACTTTTATAAGGTTGTCGCTGTTGTTCAAAATCCTGTTGCGGGGCTGGAATGGCCATTACGCCGCGTAGTTTCAGGTTCGGCAGTTTGGCAACCTGTTCGCACAATTGCGATAGTTCGGCCAGGGTTACGCCGGATTTACTGGGTTCATCGCTGATATTGACTTGCAGGCAAATGTTTAGCGGCAGCAATTGATCTGAACGCTGTTCGCTAAGGCGTTTAGCTATTTTAAAACTATCCACGCTGTGCACCCAGTCAAAATGGGTTGCCAATGCCTTGGTTTTATTAGACTGTATAGGACCGATAAAGTGCCAAGTAATATCGTAAGCACCCAGTTCCTGCTGTTTTCTTAATGCCTCCTGCAAATAATTTTCACCAAAATGGCGTTGCCCTGATTGATAGGCGCAAGCAATCGCTTCGGATGGCTTGGTTTTACTGACGGCTAATAATTGCACTGCTCCTGGTTGACGGTTATAAGCCTGCTCCGCATCGCGGATTTGCGCACGTATTTGTTTGAGTCTTTGGGTTATGCTTGCCATGTTGTTCTGTTGGTTATTGGACAATAATTTAAGATGATTCCCGAGAATAACATCCCACCAAGAGTTCGATCCACGAAACACATCGAAATAATCGTATGCTGAAATTTCCCGTGTTTGCTGTATCTATTGGAAATCTCCCAATCTGTAATTGCTTTATTTAAAGTAACACCATTTTATCAGTGTTTATCAGTCAAAATCCGTATCATCTGTTGACGGCATGGCAAGAAATTCGACGAGACAACGAAGCAACGCGCCTAATGCTATTTTTCTAAATGCCAAATAGTTAAAACTAACACATAAATACAGTTTCAAAAAAACCAAAAGATGATCTATGGTATAAAGATATTTTTATTTTTGTCTTCATGAGGATGTTATGGATATTGCCGAATTACTGGCTTTTTCAGCTAAAAACAAAGCGTCGGATTTACATTTATCGGCGGGACTCCCGCCTATGATCAGGGTCGATGGCGATATTCGCCGGATCAATATTCCTGCCTTGGATCATAAAGAAGTGCATGCGCTGATTTATGACATTATGAATGACAAACAACGCAAAGATTATGAAGAATTTCTAGAAACCGATTTTTCATTTGAGTTACCCGGCGTTGCCCGGTTTCGTGTCAACGCGTTTAATCAAGAGCGTGGCGCCGCCGCTGTATTCAGAACAATTCCCTCGGTAATCATGAGCCTGGAAGAGTTAAAAGCCCCCAAATTTTTTGAAGAATTATGCCAAAAACCACGCGGTATGGTTCTGGTGACAGGCCCAACAGGCTCCGGTAAGTCAACCACGCTGGCGGCAATGATTAATCATATTAACTGTAATGATTATGCGCACATTCTGACTGTAGAAGACCCTATCGAGTTTGTTCATGAGAGCCAAAAATCATTGATTAACCAAAGGGAAATCAAACGCGATACCCACGGTTTTGCTGAAGCATTGCGTTCGGCGCTACGTGAAGATCCCGATATTATCCTGGTCGGCGAAATGCGCGATCTGGAAACCATCAGACTGGCCATGACAGCGGCGGAAACCGGTCACCTTGTATTCGGCACCTTGCATACCACTTCTGCCGCAAAAACCATCGACCGTATTATCGACGTATTTCCTGCCGCAGAAAAAGACATGATTCGGGCCATGTTGTCTGAATCGTTACAGGCGGTTATTTCGCAAACCTTGCTGAAAAAAATCGGCGGCGGCCGTGTTGCTGCGCATGAAATCATGGTGGGTACTGCGGCTATTAGAAACCTGATCCGTGAAGCCAAAGTGGCGCAAATGTATTCTGCGATTCAAACCGGACGCAAAGACGGTATGCAAACACTGGATCAGAATATGAAAGAACTGGTTGATAAAGGCATGATTACCGCAAAAATGGCTATGGATAAAGCGGTTAACAAGGACATGTTCCGTTAGGAGGAACCATGGACTTTAAAGCGCTACTTGCATTGATGGTGCAAAAAAAAGCATCCGATTTATTTATTACGGCAGGGAGGGCGCCGACCATAAAGGTCGACGGCAATCTGATTGAAGTTTCTAAAATACCGCTGACTGCCGAACAGACTTTAATGCTGGTGCAAAGCATTATGAATCAGCGGCAGCGGGATGAGTTTGAAAACACCAAAGAAAGTCAGTTTGCGATCAGTGTCCCGGAACTGGCGCGGTTCAGGGTCAGCGCTTTTATCCAGCGCGATGCTGCCGGTATGGTGCTGCGTCGCATTGAAAACGATATACCCGATGCCGAAGATTTGCATTTACCGCCTATATTAAAAGACTTGATTATGGCAAAACGCGGACTGGTGCTTTTTGTCGGCGCGACCGGCACCGGCAAGTCCACATCGCTGGCGTCCTTGATCAAGTACCGCAATCAAAACAGTAGAGGACACATCATCACCATTGAAGATCCGATGGAATTTGAGCATCCGCATTTGGGTTGTATCGTCACCCAGCGGGAAGTCGGGGTGGATACCGAGTCCTACGAAGTCGCTTTAAAAAACACCTTGCGTCAAGCACCCGATGTGATACTCATCGGCGAGATCAGGTCTCGGGAAACCATGCAGAATGCGATCACCTTTGCTGAAACCGGACATCTATGCCTGTCTACACTGCATGCCAACAATGCCAATCAAGCTTTAGACCGGATTTTGCACTTCTTCCCCGATGAAATGCACAGTCAGTTATTCATGGATTTATCGCTAAACCTGCGCGGAATCGTCGCCCAACAATTAATCAAGAGAGCGGACGACAAGGGCCGTTACCCCGCAATTGAAATATTGATTAACACGCCCTTAGCCAAGGATTACATTCGTAAAGGCGAAATTGACAAGCTTAAAGAATTAATGAAAAACTCCCGTGAGCATGGCATGCAGACCTTCGACCAATCGCTTTACGATTTATATACCGACGGTAAAATATGCTACGAAGATGCGCTGAATTACGCGGATTCCAGAAACGAAGTTCGCCTGATGATCAAACTGGGATGCGAGAGCGTCGGCGATTTCGGCAATGATGACATGAAGTTGTCTGAAACGGATTATTAGCTTAATTACTGGTAAAATCACCCTATTTGACAACACGCGAGAACTTATGACCGCTCCAGAAGCCCTATACCAATCAACACTGTCGTCTTTAAAGCTCCGCGCTCGCGGCAAAGTGAGGGATATTTACGACATTGACGACCAGCACATGCTGATAGTGACCACCGACCGACTATCGGCATTCGATGTAATTTTGCCAGACCCGATTCCCGGCAAAGGCCGTGTTTTAACCAGCGTATCCAATTTCTGGTTTAACAAAATGCAGCACGTTATGCCCAATCATCTGTCCGATATTCCTCTGGAACGGGTGATTCCCGATGCCGCCGAACGTGCACAGATTGAAGGCCGCGCTATCGTCGTCAAATTATTAAAACCACTGCCCGTAGAAGCCATAGTGCGCGGTTATTTAATCGGCTCCGGCTGGAAGGATTACCAAAAATCCGGTTCTGTCTGCGGCATAAAATTACCCGAAGGTTTGCAGCAGGCGCAGCAATTACCTGAGCCAATCTATACCCCGTCCACAAAAGCCGAAGTGGATCAGCATGATGAAAATGTGTCTTTTGAAAAAACTGTTGAATTGATGGGACAGGACTTGGCGGAAAAAGTGCGGGATGCCAGTCTGAAGCTGTACAAGGAGGCTGCCGCCTACGCCAAAGAACGCGGCATTATTATTGCCGACACTAAATTTGAATTCGGCGTGGACGATAACGGCGTTTTATATCTAATTGATGAAGCGTTAACCCCAGACTCTTCACGCTTCTGGCCTGCCGATCAATATCAGGTAGGCATAAGTCCGCCGAGCTTCGACAAGCAATATATCCGTGATTACCTGGAAACGCTGGACTGGGATAAAACAGCTCCCGGCCCTCATTTACCAGCCGAAGTGGCCGAATACTGTGCCGCAAAATACCGTGAAGCTGAAGCCAGGTTAACCCAAAGTTAATTATTTTAAACCTGAAAAAATCAGTTAATCCACGAAAGACACTAAAATATTCAAAACTGTAATGCTGTTTTTACGACTCGCCTGCATATGAATTATGCAGGCCGGAAAAGTCATCTCACGCGACACCGTTCAACAAACCTGACTTGAGCAAAACCTAAGCACTCAAGTCAGACTTGGATTTCCTACACAGCTCTTTAATGCGCTGTATCATGATGCCATTTCGGCATCATGACAATACAGTTAGGATTAAGCCCTTGTTTTTTCAACGAATCGATACTGGCTATTCGTTCCTGTTTATTCAGATCGATTACGCTAATTGAACCATCATCCATATCTGGCAAGTTTAGAAAGCTGTTTTGTACAAAAGCATATTGTTCATCAGGTGAAAAAACCACATGGTGAGCTCCGCCCGCAGTGGGTATCGCTTTTATTAGCGTCGGTTTTTGCACGGATTGGCTAATGTCGAAGATATTAAAATAACCGGGATTAGCGGTGGTAATGTACATGCGGTCATGATTGTCGTTATAGTAAATCTCCAATGGCACACCCTGTTTAACATCATTAAAATCAAAAACTTGCTGAAAGGCAAAGTTCTTGTTTTCTGCATTCCATGTGCCCGTCCAGACCGCGCCGCCAAACATGGTATTTATATAAGCCATAGGTGGGTTCGATTCAGGTAAAAAAACTG
>JADHTX010000010.1 GCA_016784875.1 Methylobacter sp. | reverse complement strand
GATTCCTAGCGGCTGATTTTATGCCGATAGCCGCGTTACTGAAACAGTTTCATAGCTTGCTATGCGCCTGTTTCAGCGCCTTGCTATCGACAAAAATCAACTCGCTATCATTTCCTCAACCGTAACCGTGCGAAGTATAGTTCACAAAGAACAATGGGCCGATGATCCTCAGTCAATCTTTCTATTCTACAAGTTATTCGCTGCCACTCAGGAAACTGTCAAATCGATGTGATTTGGAATACCGTCATTCAGACACAGCGCCGCCAATGTAATGTTAATTTTTCAAGTGCAATGTAACTTGGAATGTTGTTATTTTGTCAGAGATTGGTAAATCAATATCTAAGGTGTATTAAACTGGGTTGAATTTATAGGTATTTTTATCAGCATTCCGTATTTAATCATTACTTAATATTTCACTCGTTATACTGGGATCTTGTAACCCCACGTGTAGATTATGTATATGATTAGCCAAGAAAATTTCAATATTAAAAAATCAGCCTTGCCGCTTTTTCTGGCGTTTGGATTAATGTTGCTTAGCGGCTGTCAGACTATGTCGTCATTTTTTTCTGATCAAGGATCATTGGCAAACCGTGAACTTATTGAACCGCAGTCCGAAACCGTAGCCACCCACGAATTCGAACTGACTGACGATGAAAACATGGTCGGCACGATTGCAGCAATCGACACTCGTGAAAATGATGCGCTACCGGATATTGCCCGTCATTTCGGTCTTGGCTATAACGATATTAGCATAGCCAATGCCTCCGTTTCCCCTTGGACACCTAAAACGGGCAGTCGCGTTGTGTTGCCGGTACAGTTCATCCTGCCCGATTCACCTCATAAAGGCATAGCTCTAAATCTGGCGAATATGCGACTGTTTTACTACCCCAAAAAACAGCCGTCAAAGGTCTACACCTATCCGGTCGGTATTGGTAGGCAGGGATGGAGTACGCCGATGGGGCTGACCCGCATCGTTGCCAAAAATGCCAACCCCAGCTGGACTGTGCCCGAGTCCATTCAGCGCGAACACGCTAAAAAAGGTGACTCCTTGCCAAAGGTTGTCGGCTCTGGGCCTGATAATCCCTTGGGACTATATGCAATGCGATTGGCTATTCCCGGCTATTTAATCCACGGTACCAATAAGCCCTATGGCATAGGTATGCAGATCAGTCACGGTTGTGTGCAGATGTATCCGGAGGATATTGAAATACTATTTAAAAAAGCAGCTGTCGGTATGCCGGTGCGTATCCTTCACCAGCCCTATCTGGCTGCTTGGCATCAAGGCATGCTCTATCTTGAAGCGCATGAACCCTTAGCAAAATGGGCGAAAAATAAAGTAAAGCTTCAGAAACAGATAGTAAAGCAATTGCATAAAATCAGTGATCAAAAAAAAGCGGCAATCGATTGGGATAAAGTCGAGCGTATTCTCCAGCGATCAGACGGCATTCCAACTCCGGTACTAATGTACAGTCCTGATGTGGCGGAAATATCGGCAAATGCATTACAGCTGAAGCATCCTGGGCAGTTTTATGACCAGCCTGTTGTTGATTCCTTAAGTGAGAGTGATTGGTCGATTTTGGTGGCCAGCTTTAATGATGAATCTCAGGCACAACAACTGGCAACCATGTTGAATCATCAAGGGCCGATTATACCGGCCCGTAAAATTCAGAAAAATGACCTCTATCAAGTTATCGCCGGGCCTTTTAAAAATAAAACGGAAATGAAAGCCGCCGCAAAACGCATCAAAATGGATTTTGAGATTGATGGTAAACCATTAAAACCCCGTTTAACTGATGTTAATTAGGCTAAAGAAATTATTTACCATGTAGAACAATTCAATAAATTGAACTGTCGTGTTCTTTGTGGCTATATTGTAACAACACAAGGGATAAGCCTTTCAAGTGAACTTATCAAGGAAAAGTTAGCTTATGAGCTTTGGGTTTTTCGTGCTTGAATGACAGGACACAGCAATTTAAAACCTAAGCAATTATTTCGGCCCGATAGCGGTAAATTCGGATATTCGTTGACCAGTAATCTAACGGCAATCCGGCTTTTTGTTTTAAATGCCGCAAAAATTGCTCAGGCTCGGGTAACGACTCCCATACCGACGGCAAAAAGGTGCCTCGCCGATGACCTTCTTCTAAAATAAGACCATCAATACCGGGCTGTAATTGGGCTATTAAATCCTGCTCTGAACTAAACGTTACCGGTTCAGCGGGCGTAAGTATCGACAAATGTATGGCCAATTTATCCAGTTCATTTGCCTCTAGCGGCGGAAAGCGCGGATCTTTGAAAGCTGCGGAATAGGCGTTTTCGGCAATATCTTCAGCCAACGGCCTGACCGCTTCCAGCATACCGATGCAGCCCCGCAACTGATGATTTATTTCCAGGGTGACAAAAGTGGCGCGCGGTTCTGTCAATTCTTGCGGATAATCGGACAAATCGATTTTTATCGGTTGACCTGTTTTAAGCCCATGTTGTATAGAATTTTTCGCCAAATCCAGCAGGCGTAGCTGATTTTCCTTATTCAATGACATAAGCACCGTATCCTACCACGCTGGCTTTATCTCCGGCGGTGTCGCCGGAGTTACGTAGGTCGATGGTTTTAATTTCCAGAGCTTTTTTCCTCGCTAGATTTAATAGTCCACTGACCGGCACTTTACCGCAGGCGGACTCGGAGGCAAGATGCTCATATTCCAGCTTTTCTATGATTCGGCTGGTTGCTTTGTCCATCTGCTGAGCGGTTGCATAATCATGATAATGGCTTAGGTCGGAACTGATCACAATCAGCGTTTCATCGCCGCCCCACAGCGCTTCTAGCACTTGACTGACTTGTTCCGGTGACGCATCACCGGCAACGATGGGTACAATATCAAAATTATCCAGCACTTCCTGTAAAAAAGGTAGCTGCACTTCCAGGCTGTGCTCAAAGGTGTGCGCCTGCTCAATGTATTCGACGAAAGGCAGTTGCAGTATGGCCTGTACTGCCGCCTGATCGACAGGGATATTGCCTAAAGGCGTGGTAAAGGTTTCTGCTCTGCTTACGGCTAAGCCTCTAAAAGCGACGCGATGGGAGGGGCCGATCAGCACCACGCGGGTTATTCGGTCACTGACTTTTATCAGACGGGCATAGGCGCTTGCAGCAACGGGGCCGGAATAAATATAGCCGGCGTGCGGTGCGATGATGGCTTTAGGTGCTTTTTTATCGGTTGCTGCATCATGCAAATACTGATCCACCATTAAATGGAGTTGCTTTGGATTTGCAGGATAAAAAGAACCTGCTACGGCGGGCTGTCTATTCATTAGCTTGTCCTGTTAGTTAATCCGTACAACAGCTCTAGCATTGCCGGAAAATTCTGGTGGCGGTAATGGTGTTTCAGTTCGCAAAATAGTAACACTTAATGTAACTGCGTGATTCACTAACTATTCAATCATAAAACGCTCTACAGCGTAAACCAACACCCAATCAATGGCATTTGATAATAGAGTTAAAGCCATACGGCAACTATACGTATCATTACTTATATCCACGAAATTTATTTATTTTTCCTTGTTGATCAGTCATGCTGAACAACGAAAAATTATAAATCGAAAAAGCCGCAGCTCGCCTTGTCGGTTGAGTATATCGGCTAATTTTTAGCAGAACCGGGGGAATAATAATGACTGATTTTGTTAGCAAAGACACCGTAAAAACCCATTACTGGCATACTTTGGACGATGGTCGCATTCAATGCGATCTTTGCCCCAGGTTTTGCAAACTGCACAAAGACCAACGCGGCTTATGTTTTGTCAGGCAGAATCTGGATGACCAGATTGTGATGACCAGTTACGGTCGTTCCAGCGGTTTTGTCATCGATCCTATCGAAAAGAAACCGCTAAACCATTTTTTACCCGGCACGTCGGTGTTTTCTTTCGGTACCGCCGGCTGCAACCTGGCCTGTAATTTTTGTCAGAATTGGGACATCAGCAAATCGCGGGAAATGGACACGCTGATGAGCAAGGCATCGCCCGAAGCAATTGCCCAGACGGCACACGATCACGGCTGCGACAGCGTCGCTTATACCTATAACGACCCGGTAGTGTTCCATGAATATGCGATTGACACAGCTAAGGCCTGCCGTGGCCTAGGTATAAAATCGGTATCGGTATCCGCAGGTTATGTTTGCGCGGAACCCAGAGCCGAATTTTATCAATGGATGGATGCGGCGAATATCGACTTGAAAGCCTTTACCGAGCATTTTTATTACAAGATTGTCGGCGGGCATCTGGAGCCGGTCTTAGAAACGTTAAAATACATTAAACATGAAACTTCGGTCTGGCTGGAACTAACCACCCTGATTATTCCCGGCGAAAACGATTCGGAAGCGGAACTGGAAGCCATGACCCAGTGGGTAGTCGAGAATCTAGGACCGGATGTACCGATGCACTTTAGCGCCTTTCACCCGGACTGGAAAATGCGTGACAAGCCGCCCACGCCGCTATCTTCCCTATTACAGGCGCGACAAATCGCCATAAAAAACGGCGTGCATTATGCCTATGTCGGCAATGTGCATGACAAATCTGCCGACAGCACCTATTGCCACAGTTGCAACCAATTACTGATAGGGCGTGATTGGTATCAATTGTCTGAATGGAATCTGGATGCGTCGGGTAATTGTCGTTTTTGCGGTGAGCGTTGTGCGGGAGTGTTTAATCCAAAGCCGGGGGATTGGGGGGCGAAAAGGCAGGCGGTGGTTATGGGGTGATGGGGCTTGGTAATATTAAACCTTGGCCAAACTGGGCAATGATCCAAACTATACGAGGACATCATCCCGGCAGGAATTGAAGGAACCTAAAAGCCAGAATTCACAAACGCTCCAGCATGTTGGATGTCGGCTTACCGTGCGAATCATGGAAGCTAAGCGGCCTCGTTCACGGGTTGAAAGGTCGTAGCAGGAATGAGCCGACTCAAATGGCTACGAGAACAGGCGTTTCAGCTGTGCAGCCTTGATTGAAGCATCAGGTTTTTATTTAAAGGCAAAAGCCATTCGGCTGATTGCGAAATTGCCCAATCCAAAACCTCATTTATTCATGGGCTTGCACCTTTGTGGTAAAAATAATTATTCAAGACTTAAACTTATCAACCAACCCGGTAACCCTGTCGATTTTTTGTCTGACGGTTTCGGTAAATACCGCTTCTCCTGCTAGCAGCTTGATAGTTTTTTTGGCTCGGGTAATGGCGGTGTACAGCAGTTCCTTGGTTAACACGGGGTTGCCGACTTCGGGCAGGACGATTAAGACTTCTTCAAATTCCGAGCCTTGGCTTTTATGGATGGTCATCGCAAAAACGGTTTCGCAATGCGGTACACGGGCCGGCAGGTATTTTTTGATGCTGCCGTCGGCGCGCTGGAAATACACCATCAGTTTCCCGCTAGAGGCTACACCTGAAAGGTCTGACTCAACATTATCCACCATGCAGATGCCAATATCGCCATTATAAAGATGCAGCGCCGGGTTGTTTTGGGTGACCATGATTGGCCGACCCGGATACCATAACCCGGATAAATCGATTCGGTTTTGCTCGGCCAGTTTTTGTTCGACTCGATAATTAATATCGGCGACGCTGTTTTTTCCCTGCCGATTGGAACACAGCGCCTGAAAGCGACTGAATGCCTGATATATGGACTCGAACTCGGCTCCAGTCTTAACCAACTGCAAATAATCCGCTTGCTGTGCGGCGATATAGCCGATCAAATCTTCTTGCAGACTTTGCACTGCATCGTCTGCGCCGTTTAATATTCGCCAGGCAAGTTCGTCTTGCTGCCGGTTAACCGCTTCGGCCAGCTCTTTGATAACGCCGCCGAAACGGTGCGATTTTTTTAAGGTGTATACGTTGGCTTGCAAGGTCTCGGCAACGGCTAAATCGGCTAACACCGCGCCGGATTCTACCGAGGCCAATTGATCTTTATCGCCCAGCAAGATCAAGCGCGCGCCGGGTTTTAATGCATCTATCAGTTTGCTCATTAAGGCTAGGTCAACCATCGACGCTTCGTCGACCACGACCAGATCGTAAACCAAGGGTTTATCGGCATGATGCCGGAAATACGGCGACGGCGGCATGGCGCCCAACAAACGGTGCAAGGTGCTTACGGTTTCCGGGATATGGTTTTTTACTGCCTCCGAACAGGGTAATTTGGTTTTGCTAAATCCTATCGATTCTTGCAGCCGCATGGCGGCTTTTCCGGTCGGTGCAGCCAAGGCGATATGTAGCGGTTGTTCGGCCAATTCCTGCAACAGCGCCAAAATTTTAACGACGGTAAAGGTTTTGCCGGTTCCAGGGCCGCCGGTGATGATGCAAAATGCTTGCTGGACGGCCATTTTTGCCGCTTCTCGTTGGTCATCTATTTTATCGGTCGGCTCAAAATAACGATTTAATAACGCATCAAGCTGCACTATCGGCTGTCCGGCCTGACTCATTGCCTTAATTTGTGTCGCCAGCCGGTTTTCATAATGCCAGTAACGATGCAAATACAACCGGTCTTGCTCAATAACCAGAGGCAGGGTATTTTCCGGATCGTTAGAAACCAACTCGGAAGCGAGCAGCAAATCCCTAGTTTTCTGGTCTATTTGGATACAACTGTGTCCCTGATTTTGCTCGTAAGACACGGTCATCACGATGGCTTCGAAAACCTGTTTTTGCAGGGCGTCCAAGCGGGTGCGTAGGCTCAGGAATTTTGCAAAGGCAATATCCAGGCGACTGAATACTCGGTCATCGGCACTCATTGCTCGGCCTCAAACAGCGCCGCTAAGGCTTCAACTCGTTCCAAATCCGGTCTGTCCTGAAAAACACCGCTCATTGCATAATCCGGCTGCATACCGCGCACAAATAAATACCGTACCCCGCCAAAATGGCTTTCATAGTCGTAATCCGGCAAGCGCGTTTGCAGGTAGCGGTGCAACACTACGGTGTATATCCAATATTGCAGGCCGTAATTGTGTTCGCGCATCGCTAGGGTTAAGCTTTCTGGGCGGTAATCCGGTAAGCCGTTGCTTTTATAATCCATCACATAATAACGGGGGGTGGAATCCGGAAACGCGCAGATAAGATCGATAAATCCGGTCAGATAACCGCACATCTGCTTGGCGGTCAACGGTTGAAAAGCCGGGGTGTCGCGTAAGATATGATTGATTTGGGCGGCGTCCATTGCTTGCATGGATAAGTAAAACGGCATTTCTTTTAAGCATTGATTCTCCGCCAGATTCATCAGGCAAAAATCAGCATCGGTTTCCGACAACGGCGTTGCCACTACGGCTTGTAACAACTCATCCAACAGTTCGGGACGTTCCGGTTTTAAACCGTAGCGTTGGCAAGCTTTGTCCCGTTGCGCGGTAATATCCTTGCGTTGAGCCAAGTCGATGAAAGCATTGTTTTCCAACAGGTCATGCACGACATTGCCGGTATGCGCGCCTCGGGGTAATTCTATGGCCGCGCTACCGGGCTCCGACTTGGCAACCGGCGTTTGTTCTCCGGCCTTATCTTCCGGCAGCTCTGGCGCGTCGTGCTGGCTTAATGCCGACAAGGCGGTATAACTGCTCATTTGCCAGTGGGTGTACAGCGATCTTTGGCGTATTTTGGCCTGCAAGTCTGGCGGCACGGCCTTTTTTTGATAATGGCCTGTTGTGTTGCCCGGAACCTCCAGCAGCCGGTATTCGGCCAGAGGCTGAAAGGCTTGCAGTTTTAGCTGTTGATCGGCAAAGTCGGCCTCTTCAAAATCCAGCAGCCAAGCCATTGCCGAATCATTGGCTCTATCCTGCGAACGCACATCAGCCCAGGCTATATAACATCGGTATTTAGCTCGGGTAACCGCCACGTAAAATACCCGTAAATCTTCGGCCAGTTCTTCTTGTAAGGCCAATTCCCGGTGCTGTTCAAAATCGGCAGAGCCTAAGTCGACTATGCTTTGGCCATTGTCATGACATTTAATCAGTAATTTTTCGCTGTTTAAACGGTCGCTACGCTGCCAAAGATAAGGACAAAATACGATGGAATATTCAAGCCCCTTGGAGCGGTGCATGGTGACAATTTTGACCGCATCATCATCGCTTTCCAAACGCAACTGCTGGTCTTCAGTGCTGCCGGCTTTTGCCATAGCGCCACGCAACCAGTCTACGGTTTTATTAATGGCTAAATGTTCATCGACGGCAGCTTGTTGCACCAGTTCGATAAGATGATGCAGATTAGTGAGCTGTCGTTCCGCCATCGGCGTTTTCGATACGCTGGTTCTGATTTTTTCTTGGCGAAGCAAATGCTGCATCATCGCCATCAAACCGGCTTTCTGCCAGTCCTGATAATAGCTAAGAAAGCGCGACATCCAGGCATCCAGTTCAATCTCGTTTGTGATCTGCTGATGCAGGCTTTGCCCATCTAAATCAAACCAGCCCAAAGTCAATGCCTGTTTGAGCAAACCGCTATCGCCGGGGTGAGCTACGGCCTGCAACAGACAGTACAAATCGGCCGCTTCCTGCGAGTCAAAAACCGACTCGGTGCTGTTTAACACGGAAGGAACCCCCGCGTGTCGCAATGCCGTTTGATAGTCTCTGGCCTGGGTATTGGTTCTAACCAAAATGGCAATATCTTTAGGTTGCACGGCTCGGGTATTGGGTTGCAGGCGCTGGCTCAGGTTATAAGCGCCGGTCAATAGGTCGACCACTTCATTAACGACAGTCATCCTGATTTCTTCAGCGGCCTTGCCTGCCGTCCAGTATCCGGTTTTGCTGTCGCTTTCCGGCAACTGCCAAAGCACCATCGGTGCCGCCGCTTGCCCTGAGCTATGCAACTCGCCGTTATCAGCCGATAGGGCAGGCTCAGCGTCGATAAATTCAAGACCGTCCAGCAAAAAAGCCCGCTCCCTTTGAAACAATGCATTGACTGAATCCACCAACTGCGGGTGCGAACGCCAATTATGGCCTAAAGTAAATTGGTGCTCGGCCTGTTTCTGCGCGTCTAAATACGAATAAATATCAGCGCCGCGAAACTTGTATATCGCCTGCTTCGGGTCGCCGATTAAATACAAATACTGGCTGGATGCGGCAAACAGGGACGAGAAAATAAACCACTGGCTGTCATCGGTATCTTGGAATTCGTCGATCAGCGCGACTTCAAAGCGCTGTTGTAATTCAGCCGTCAGCAGTATGCCTTTTTCGCTGTGCAAGGCCTCAGCCAAGCGGCTGATTAAATCATCGAACGACAGCACATTAAGCTGCTGCAAGTGCTTATCCAATTGCTTGCTTAGGCTGTCCAACAAGCTTCTTCGAAATATCAGGGCGATTTGTTTAAACGCTAATGCCAGCGCATCGAAAGCAGTCGTATCGATAGCTAATTCCGCTAAATATTCAGCCTTGCGCTGATCACCACTTTGGGTTTTATTGGCTCTGAATTTGTTGCCATGCAGGGCATTAAGCAGGCCGCTTTGGGTCATTAGATTCAATGCTTCGGCATCTGGAGTTTGCGTACTAGTGCCATGCAGCCAAGCCGCTAAAGCTTGGTAGTGAAACTCGAAAGCGGTGCAGTAGGTCGATTTGAATTTTTCATCGGCGAAGCATTCGCGCAACACATTAACGCACTTATCGAGCTGATTTTTGGCTAATTCGGCTAGATTCTGTAATTCAGTTAATGCGGCATCCAGACTGGCGCATTCAGGATAAACCACGATCTGCGAGTTACTGCCGGGAAATCCGGCAACACTGGCAAGCAGCGCATCTGGGGTATTGAATTCAGCGGTTAATACGGAGACTTCCCAGGCTGAGCGTTGGTAAACCTGCTTGCGCCAAAAATCGTCGGTACAGGCTTGCTTTATCGTCGCCAGCTCGCCGGTTAGCTCCGCATCGAATAATTGACCGCTTTCCAGCGCATGCTCCCTTAACACTCGCTGGCAAAAACCGTGGATAGTGAATATTCCGGCTTGGTCTATATCCAACAACGCCATCGTCAAACGCTGTTTGACCAAATCCGGTTCTATGTCCAGAGTGCCCAGCCAGTTGACCATATTGTCGTCGATATTTTTATTATGTCCGTCTAAAGCTCGTCTGGCTTCGACTAACCTGGAGCGCACGCGGTCTTTAAGTTCTTCGGTTGCCGCCTTGGTAAAGGTGACCACCAGCAGTTTTTCAATGGCAATGTCCTGCTCGACCACAAAACGTAGTACCAGCATCGCTATGGCATAGGTTTTTCCAGTACCCGCGCTGGCCTCAATCAGGTTTACGCCTTTTAATAACTCGGTTTGAACCGGATCAAAATTGATAGCTTTCATAGGTAATAGAAAGATGGGGTAGTCGAGAACCGAAACAGATCATGCTTTAAGGCCCGATTGAGTATTGTATAGGCCGTTTTTTTAAAATGGGATTTGATGTTTTCGGCTGGGATTATCGCTGGATAAATTATCAGCGGTTATGGATACTTTAAGCTTGAAGGCTAAAACAAGAGGCTACTCCAATAATTCTGTCCAGAACTATTGGAGTAGCCTCCTGCCGTGAGTGTTTTGCTTTGCGGCTGTATTTGCTTTTATCGGAAAAAGTTTGCGCTTTATTAAACAGGTGCGCGTACTTGGCAACCGGATTTTGGTTGGGAACAGTAGCGGTTCCTTTTTGATTTTTACGTTTTTTCATCATTTACCTCTTATAATAGAAAAAGTTTGTGTGATTTCACACAGCAGTAATATACCATTTTTTTAAGAGTACATAGCGCTAGTGAAATTTAGAAAAGACTTTGATGTCATTGTGGTTGGTGGCGGACATGCGGGAACAGAAGCGGCGTTGGCATCGGCAAGATGCGGCGCGAACACGTTGTTGCTGACGCAAAATATCGACACTCTGGGACAAATGAGCTGCAATCCAGCCATTGGCGGCATAGGCAAGGGGCATCTGGTTAAAGAGGTCGATGCATTGGGCGGGGTGATGGCTAGTGCTATCGATCATGGCGGTATTCAGTTTCGTACTTTGAATGCCAGCAAAGGCCCTGCTGTTCGAGCGACTCGCGCTCAGGCTGACCGTCAACTGTATAAGCAGGCAGTAAGAACGGCATTGGAGAATCAGCCTAATCTGGCGTTATTTCAGCAAACCGTATCCGATTTGATGGTTGAGGGCGGCAGGGTTGTCGGCGTTAAAACACAAATGGGTCTGAATTTTACCGCAAGAGCAGTGGTGTTAACTACAGGCACTTTTTTAGGCGGCAAGATACATATCGGCTTGGAAAACTACAGCGGCGGTCGTGCCGGCGATCCGGCCTCCATTGCGTTGGCCGATAGGCTAAGGGAATTGCCGTTCAGGATCGATCGTTTAAAAACCGGTACGCCACCGCGTATTGATGGTCGGACTATCGACTTTAGCAAGCTGGAAGAACAGCACGGCGACGATCCGGTGCCGGTATTTTCGTTTATCGGCAAGCGCGAGCATCATCCGCGGCAAATTCCGTGTCATATTACCCGCACTAACAGCAAAACCCACGACATTATTCGTTCCGGCCTGGATCGTTCGCCGTTGTATTCGGGGATTATCGAGGGGATTGGGCCGCGTTATTGTCCGTCGATTGAAGATAAAATCGTGCGCTTTGCCGACCGGGATTCGCACCAGATTTTTGTCGAGCCTGAAGGCTTGAATACCCATGAGATTTATCCGAACGGTATATCGACCAGTTTGCCTTTCGATGTGCAGTATGAGTTCGTGCGCTCGATGCTGGGGTTTGAGAATGCCGAAATCGTGCGGCCCGGTTATGCGATTGAATACGACTTTTTCGATCCCAGGGATTTAAAATCATCGCTGGAAACCAAGCACATGGATGCGTTGTTTTTTGCCGGGCAAGTCAACGGCACCACCGGTTATGAAGAAGCGGCGGCACAAGGTCTAATCGCGGGGCTTAATGCCGCGCGTTTAGTTCAGGGCTTGGACAGTTGGTGTCCGGGGCGTGATGAGGCTTATATCGGCGTGATGATTGACGATCTAATTACCTGCGGTACCCAAGAGCCGTATCGAATGTTCACCAGTCGTGCTGAATACCGGTTGCTGTTGAGGGAAGATAATGCCGATTTGCGTTTGACCGAAAAAGGACGGGAACTGGGCTTGGTTAATGATCATCGCTGGCAGGCATTTGAGGTTAAACGGGCAGCCGTCTCTCAACTACAGGATGATCTGAAAAGAAAATGGGTTAGAACGGAAACGGCAGAGGCAAGTCAGGTCGAACAATATTGGGGTAAGCCGTTAATGCGTGAAGCCAATTTGATGGATTTGCTGCGCCGTCCCGAGGTCGATATTCAACAATTGTTGTCCTTTATGGGCTATGTTGATGATATGGATCCGCAGGTGGCCGAACAGGTTGAAATTCAAGCCAAATATGCAGGCTATATCGATCGGCAGCAAACCGAGATAGACAAGGCTTTGCGCTACGATCACTTGCGATTGCCCGAGGTCATTGATTATAGCGGCGTCCCCGGGTTGTCCAATGAAGTGAGCGAAAAGCTTAAAAAACAGCGGCCTGAAACCTTGGGTCAGGCATCACGTATCCCGGGCATTACACCGGCTGCCATTTCCCTGTTACTGGTTTATTTAAAGAAGAAAAGCGCCTGATGGAAGCATGTCGAAAAATCCTGGTTTCCGGGATAGCAGCATTAAACTTAAATGTAAGCGAAGAAAAGATAGATCAGTTGCTGAGCTTTATAAAGCTGATTGAAAAATGGAATAAAGCCTATAATCTGACAGCAATACGGAATAGAGAGGAAATGGCGCGGCTGCATATATTGGATAGCTTGGCGATTGTTCCGCATATTGAAGGTAAGCGAATCATCGATATAGGTACCGGAGCGGGATTGCCGGGTATTCCGCTGGCGATATGTCTGCCTGACATCAACTTTACTTTGCTTGATAGCAATGCCAAGAAAACTCGCTTTGTACAACAGGTCGTCTTGGAGTTAAAGCTTAAAAATGTGGAAGTACTTCACTGCCGGGTGGAAAATCATCATCCAGAAAAAAGGTATGATGCCGTGCTGACTAGGGCGTTTGCCAGTCTGAGCGATATAGTAAAGTTGACCGCACATCTTCTGGCCGGAAATGGTGTGTTGCTGGCAATGAAAGGGCAGAATCTGGATGCGGAACTGGAACAGATAGCAGCAAAAAAATCGGTTATCTCGGTCAACGTTCCGGGAACTGATGTTGAAAGATGTTTAGTGCGAATTGAATTGCCTGAAGAGGCAGAGGTAAGGTAGTGGGAAAAGTAATTGCAATAACCAATCAAAAAGGCGGTGTAGGAAAGACTACAACCAGCGTAAATCTGGCGGCCTCATTGGCTGCTGCTAACCGGCGTGTGTTGCTGGTAGATCTTGACCCGCAAGGTAATGCGGCTATGGGCTGCGGCGTCGATAAGCAGACGGTTAAATATTCCAGTTACGATTTATTGATGGAAGAAGTGCCTGCGTCAGAAACAGTCATTAATATTCCAGACATCGGTTTTTCGGTGATTCCAGGTAATGGAGACCTTACTGCGGCTGAAGTGCAGCTAATGCAGGCAGATCACAGGGAGCGGCGACTGGCCGACGCTTTAATCCCGATAAAAACGGATTACGATTATATTCTGATCGACTGCCCACCCTCATTGAATATGCTGACTCTAAACGCGATGGTCGCGGCAAACAGTGTGCTGGTACCAATGCAGTGCGAGTATTATGCGCTTGAGGGCTTGTCGGCATTGATGAGTACATTGAAGAATATTCAGGACACCGTCAATTCAGAACTGCATTTGGAAGGTATCTTGCGCACCATGTTTGACGACCGCAATCGACTAACCAAGGATGTCTCGGAGCAGTTGATCCGCTACTTCGGCGATAAGGTGTTCAGGACGTGTATTCCAAGAAATATTCGCTTGGCGGAAGCGCCGAGTCACGGTTTACCGGTGTTGAGCTATGATAAATCCTCGCGAGGATCGGTAGCTTATATTACATTGGCGGGCGAAATGATCAGAAAAGAAAAGCACAGCGGAACATGACTTTAAGAAAGCGTGGGTTAGGTAGAGGGCTTGAAGCCTTATTAGCAGACGATTCTGCTAAAAAAGAAACGAATTGGTCTCAAACGAAGCCGTCTGTTGATAATCAGTCAGCTAAAGATGAAATAAAGCCTATTCCTGAGGTGATTGAGGCGACGGACGAACGAGCGGGAATGGTGGTTGCATTATTCAAAAACATTCAAAGAGAAAATCTTCTTCTGCTGGAAGAAGCGGAAGCTTTAAAAAAATTGATTGAAGAGTTTGAATCGATGGTCCGTGCTGATCAGTCATAAATCAGTACAAGTGGCATTAGCCGGTGAAATGATTAAATAAAGAGAAAAGTTAAAAGTTATGGCTGTGAAAAAACGGGGATTAAATCGAGGACTTGATGCCTTATTAGGCAATATTTCCGATAAAGACGGACAAAAAGAAGCCGGTGAAGGCCATCAGCTTCATACCTTACCTATTGAGTATATGCAGCGAGGCAAGTATCAGCCAAGAAAAGATATGAACCCTGAAAAACTTCAGGAACTGGCGGATTCTATAAAAGCACAGGGAGTCATACAACCGGTTGTCGTACGCAAGATAGCACCGGAAAAATACGAAATAGTGGCAGGAGAGCGGCGCTGGCGGGCTGCGCAATTAGCAGGATTGCAGCAGGTGCCGGTGGTCATCAAAGAAATAGATGATCGCACTGCGATGGCGATAGCATTGATTGAAAATATTCAAAGGGAAGACCTGAATCCTTTGGAGGAAGCGGAAGCCTTAAAAAGATTGTTGGAAGAGTTTGAAATGACTCATCAACAAGTTGCGGATGCGGTTGGCAAGTCACGCGCTACAGTAACAAATCTTTTGAGATTAATGGATTTACAGCCGGAAGTGAAAAAACTATTGATCACTAGGCAGTTGGAAATGGGGCATGCAAGGGCATTGCTGTCTTTAGACGGCCCTAAACAGGTTGCTGCGGCAAACAAGATTGTTAAGGAAGGTTTAACGGTACGTGCTGCAGAGCGACTGGTTAAAGACAGCCAAGCAGAACCTAAAGTACTTAAAGCGAGGGAAATTGATAAAGACACCTTACGTTTGCAGGAAGACTTGACAGCAAAACTGGGAGCAAAAGTGCTGATTGATCATAAAGAAAACGGCGCCGGAAAGCTGGTCATCTCCTATTCCAGTTTAGAAGAGCTCGATGGAATTCTTGAACAAATCAAATAGGCAGAAAAAAAGCAAAATGAGACACAATAACAATAATTATTGTAAGTTAATTTTCAATCTTCCTTGATTTAATGAGGGTCGATAGATATAATTCCTGAGCTGGTTTGTATGGAGTTGGGTGTGGTCGGTAGAAAACGCTCTACTGTCAGTAAAATCATAAGTTATCAAGTGTTAACGATAATCATTATGACGGCAGGATTTGCTCTGGTAGAAGGGAGCTCTTACGCTTTGTCGGCAGCTTTAGGTGGCGCGGCGGCATTTATTCCCAATTTGTATTTTGCATTGCGAATTCATAAATCCGCAGGGCAGGAAGCAAGAAAGATTGTAAATTCTTTCTATGCCGGAGAGTCAGGCAAGCTAATATTAACGGCTGCGTTGTTTTTTATGATTTTTCAACTTCCAAACATAGAAATATTACCGCTGCTGGCAGTATACATAGCAGCATTGTCGGTTTTTTGGTTTGCGCTATTGATGCGCTGACACACACATATTTAGAGAGGAACCATGGCTACCGAAGTTCATGCCGCCGAAGGTGCAACCGGTTATATTATTCACCATTTAACTCCGCTGACTGTGGGCGAGGGTTTTTGGGCGTTGAATCTGGATACGTTGTTTTTTTCAGCAGTGTTGGGTGGCCTGTTTGTCTGGTTTTTTAAGATGGCCGCAGAAAAAGCTACGGCCGACGTTCCAGGATTGGTACAAAATTTTGCAGAAATGCTGATTGAATTTGTCGATAATCAGGTTAAAGATAGTTTCCACGGTAAAAATGAGTTAATCGCCCCTCTGGCATTGACCATCTTTTGTTGGGTATTCTTGTGGAACTTTATGGATTTGTTCCCTGTTGACATTTTGCCGTTAGTGGGTTCGCTGATGGGTATTGAATATCTGCGCGTTGTGCCAAGTACGGATTTAAATGCAACCTTTGCAATGTCGATCTCGGTTTTCTGTTTGATTATTTTTTACAGTATTAAAATAAAAGGCCCTTGGGGCTTTGCCAAAGAGTTAATGTTTCAGCCGTTTGGTCCTTGGTTGTTGCCCTTCAATCTACTGCTGAAATTAGTAGAAGAAATTGCCAAGCCAATCTCATTGGCGCTTCGTTTATTCGGAAACCTTTATGCAGGCGAGTTGATCTTTATATTGATTGCTTTGTTGCCATGGTATATTCAGCCGGCGTTGAGTTTTCCTTGGGCTATCTTTCATATTTTGATTATCACGCTTCAGGCATTTATATTCATGGTATTAACCATTGTTTATCTGGGTATGGCGCATGAAGATCATTAATTTTTTTTAACTTTTTTATCATTACTAACCGTTTGGAGGTTTCATGGAAATTGCAAGATTAATTGCTGATGTACAAGGCATGACTGCTATTGCAGTGGGTCTGGTTCTAGGTATGGGCGCTTTAGGAACAGCTATAGGCTTTGGCCTTTTAGGTGGAAAATTCCTGGAAGGAGCTGCTCGCCAACCGGAAATGGTACCTATGCTGCAAGTAAAAATGTTTGTTGTTGCGGGTCTGTTAGATGCGGTAACCATGATCGGTGTTGGTTTGGCGCTGTTCTTTACTTTTGCTAATCCATTCCTGTCTGCTGTGCAAGCTGCGGCAGCGGGTTAACAGGCTGTTTAACTTTAATAGCAACAAGAGGAACGCATCGTGAGTATCAATGCTACTCTGATTGGGCAAATGATTACCTTTGCACTTCTGGTATGGTTTACCATGAAGTACATTTGGCCGCCTTTATTTGACTCTTTAGAAGAACGTAAAAAGAAAATTGCTGATGGTTTGGCTGCGGCCGAAAAAGGTCAGGAAGAAATGCATTTGGCAGAGAAAAGAGCCAAGGGTGTTTTAAAAGAAGCCAAAGAACAATCTTCAGAGATTGTTAATCTTGCTCAAAAACGTGCCAATGATATTGTTGAAGAATCAAAAGACACCGCTAAAAAAGAAGGCGAGCGATTGATTCTTGTGGCAAAGGCACAAATTGAACAAGAAAAACAGCAGGCTAAAGAAGGTTTGCGTAAAGAAGTCGCAGCCTTGGCTTTGCGGGCAGCGGAACAGATTCTGAGTGCGGAGATTGATAAAACCAAGCACCAGGACATCCTAAGCAAAATCTCTAATCAATTGGGTTAAGCATAATGAGCGAACTGGCAACATTGGCAAGACCTTATGCAGCGGCGGTGTTTAAACGAGCCTTAGAGACCGGTACTACTGAAAAGTGGTCGGAAAGTTTGGCGTTTATATCGGCTGTCCTGAAGGATAAAGAAATTTCTGTTGTAGTGGATAACCCAAAGGTCAGTAAAGAAAGGTTATCGGCGCTGATGCTCGACATTTGTCAGGAGCAATTAGATGAAGAAGGTGCAAATTTTCTTAAATTACTGGTTCAAAACAACCGATTAACTTTGGCACCGACTATTGCGAAGCTATTCGAAGTCTATAAGGCAGAAAGTGAAGGTTATGTCGATGTTGAAGTAGCAACTGCTTATGCCTTCTCCAAAGAAGAAAAGCAAAGGTTCACTTCAACGCTGGAAAAAACGCTAAGCAAAAAAGTCCATATGAATGTGACCGTGGATAAATCTTTGATCGGCGGCGTTTTGGTACGTGCGGGCGACAGAGTGATTGACGGTTCCATTAAAGGCCAGCTTCAACAATTAGCAAAACGACTCTAAACTAGAGCGAGAAAAGAACATGCAATTAAACCCATCTGAAATAAGTGATCTGATTAAAAAGAAGATCGAAAACTTCGACCTGAGCGCTGAGGCTCATACAGAAGGTACCGTTGTCAGTGTGACTGACGGTATTGTACGAGTACATGGTCTTTCGGAAGCGATGCAAGGCGAGATGCTGGAATTTCCCGGCAACACCTTCGGTATGGCGCTTAATCTTGAAAGAGACTCAGTGGGTGTGGTGGTATTAGGTTCATACCAGCATATCTCTGAGGGCGACACCGTAAAATGTACCGGTAAAATTCTGGAAGTACCTGTTGGGGAAGCATTGCTGGGTCGCGTTGTAGACGCGCTGGGTAATCCAATCGACGGTAAAGGCGCTATTGAAACAACCGAAAGATCACCGATTGAAAAAATTGCACCGGGCGTAATTGCCCGTCAATCTGTTGACCAACCAGTTCAATTGGGTTTAAAGTCAATTGATGCGATGATTCCGGTAGGTCGCGGTCAACGGGAGTTAATCATCGGCGATAGACAGACTGGTAAAACGGCAATTGCTATTGATGCAATTATCAACCAAAAAGGTACGGGCATTAAATGTATCTATGTGGCTATCGGTCAAAAACGTGCCTCTATTACCAACGTGGTTCGCAAGCTCGAAGAGCATGGCGCAATGGCTCACACCATTGTAGTTGCGGCATCCGCATCGGAATCGGCTGCGTTGCAATTTATTGCGCCATATACCGGTTGTTCGATGGGTGAATTCTTCAGAGACCGTGGCGAAGATGCGTTGATTATTTATGATGATTTAACCAAGCAAGCTTGGGCATATCGTCAAATTTCCTTGTTATTGCGTCGTCCGCCAGGTCGTGAAGCCTATCCAGGAGACGTGTTCTATTTGCATTCTCGTTTGTTGGAAAGAGCATCACGTATTAATGCAGCGGAAGTTGAGAAATTGACCGGAGGAAAGGTAAAAGGTAAAACAGGGTCATTAACTGCATTGCCAATTATTGAAACTCAAGGTGGTGACGTTTCGGCTTTCGTACCGACTAACGTAATTTCCATTACCGATGGTCAGATCTTTTTGGAAAGTGACTTGTTTAACTCGGGCATACGTCCAGCTGTGAATGCAGGTTTGTCTGTGTCGCGTGTGGGTGGTGCGGCACAAACCAAGATCATCAAGAAATTGGGTGGCGGTACCCGTCTCGATTTGGCTCAATATCGTGAGTTGGCAGCTTTTGCTCAGTTTGCATCTGATTTGGATGAAAATACACGTAAGCAGATTGAACGCGGTCAGCGCGTAACAGAGCTGATGAAACAAAATCAATATTCGCCTATGTCAGTCGCACAAATGGCGGTTTCATTGTTTGCGGCAAATGAAGGATTCCTTGATAGCTTAGAAGTTAACAAGGTACTTGATTTTGAAGCGGCCTTACAGTCGTACATGACGTCAGAACATTCTGAATTAATGAATACCATTAATACAACTGGCGATTTTAGTGATGACATAAGAACGGGTATGCTTACCGCTATCCAGACTTTCGTCAAAACGCATAGCTGGTAACCAAAAGTAGGCGCCTCTAGGCGAAGGGTCTTAAAATGGCGGTTGGTAAAGAAATACGCACCAAGATCGGGAGTATTAAAAATACTCAAAAGATCACACGGGCCATGGAAATGGTTGCCGCGAGTAAAATGCGTAAAACAAAAGACAGAATGTTGGCAACACGTCCATACTCTAAAAAAATTGGCCAGATTATCAGACATCTGGCTCAAGCAAATCCTGAGTATAAACATTCTTTTCTCGTTGAACGTCAGGTTAAACGGGTTGGAATCATTGTAATTAGTTCAGACAGGGGGTTATGCGGGGGACTGAATTCTAACTTGTTCAGAAAAACGCTAACCAAAGTCATACAATGGGACAAAGAAAATATTGAAGTAGATATTTGTACGATAGGTACAAAAGCTTTTGGATTTTTTGGTAATCTGAAAACGAATCTGGTGGGTCAGGTTTCTAAATTAGGAGACACTCCGCACCAGCATGATATTATCGGCATCATTAAAATCATGTTAGATGCATATGAGCAAGGTAGAATTGATGAGTTGCATGTAATAAGCAATGAATTTGTTAATACTATGACCCAGAAGCCGACTATCGAAAAATTACTACCTGTCGTAGCCGGTGAGCTTGAGGAAAATCTTAGCGGTCATTGGGATTATATTTATGAACCAGATGCTAAAGAAGTTCTGGATCATCTGTTAACCCGATATATCGAGTCCATCGTCTACCAGGGATTGGTTGAAAATAATGCCTGTGAACAGGCGGCCAGAATGGTGGCGATGAAGAGTGCTTCGGATAATGCCGGAAATATTATCAGCGAGTTACAGCTGGTCTATAACAAAGCCAGACAAGCCGCTATCACTCAGGAAATTTCAGAAATTGTTGCCGGTGCCGCAGCTGTTTAAGGCTCTCCTGAGCAAGTCGAAGGACCCATACAAATGATACAACACAAGAGGATAACTCAATGAGTTCGGGTAAAATCGTTCAGATTATCGGCGCGGTCGTTGACGTGGAATTTTCACGTGCAGACCTGCCCAAAGTATATGATGCCTTAAATGTAGAAGGCAAAGGCTTGGTGCTGGAAGTTCAGCAGCAATTAGGTGATGGTGTTGTTAGAACTATCGCAATGGGTACTACAGATGGTTTAAGTCGAGGCTTAGATGTCAGCAATACCAATGCGCCTATTGCAGTACCTGTCGGTCAAGAAACATTAGGACGTATTATGAATGTTCTGGGTGAGCCTATCGACGAAAAAGGCCCTATCGGCGAAAAAGTAAAATGGGGTATACATCGTGATGCGCCAAGTTATGCTGAACAGGCAGCTGCAACCGAGTTATTGGAAACCGGCATCAAGGTTATCGATTTGGTTTGCCCGTTTACTAAGGGCGGTAAAGTCGGCTTGTTCGGTGGTGCCGGTGTCGGCAAGACCGTTAACATGATGGAGCTGATTCGTAATATCGCGATAGAACACAGTGGTTATTCGGTGTTTGCCGGTGTCGGTGAGCGTACACGTGAAGGAAATGATTTCTATCACGAAATGACCGATTCTAACGTAATCGACAAAGTATCGCTGGTTTACGGTCAAATGAACGAGCCGCCTGGAAACAGACTGCGTGTTGCGTTGACCGGTTTGACTATGGCGGAATTTTTCCGTGATGAAGGTCGTGACGTTTTATTCTTCGTTGATAATATTTACCGATATACATTGGCAGGTACCGAAGTATCGGCATTATTAGGCCGTATGCCGTCAGCGGTGGGCTATCAGCCAACATTGGCCGAAGAAATGGGCGTATTGCAAGAGCGTATTACTTCAACCAAGACAGGTTCAATCACGTCTATCCAGGCAGTTTATGTACCTGCGGATGACTTGACCGATCCATCGCCTGCAACGACTTTTGCGCATTTGGATGCAACTGTTGTATTGTCTCGTCAAATTGCAGAATTGGGTATTTACCCTGCGATTGATCCATTAGATTCTACTAGTCGTCAGCTGGATCCTTTGGTCATCGGGCAGGAGCATTATGACGTCGCTCGTAACGTTCAAGGTATTTTGCAACGCTACAAAGAGTTACGCGACATTATTGCGATTCTAGGTATGGATGAGTTATCTGAAGAAGATAAATTGACTGTATCGAGAGCTCGTAAAATGCAACGCTTCTTATCCCAACCTTTCTTCGTTGCTGAAGTATTTACCGGTTCACCAGGTAAATATGTGTCACTAAAAGATACAATTGCCGGATTTAAAGGTATTATCGACGGTGAATACGATGCGATTCCCGAGCAGGCTTTTTATATGGTAGGAACCATAGACGAAGCGCTTGAGAAAGCAAAAGGCATGAAATAAAACTTGTAGGTAATAATCATGACCATGACCGTACATGTAGACATCGTTAGTGCAGAAAAGGAAATATTTTCCGGATTAGCGGAAATGGTATTTGCTCCTGCAGAGCTAGGTGAAGTGGGTATTTCACCACGGCATGCGCCATTAATATCAAGACTTATGCCAGGAGAAGTTCGGGTAAAGGTCAGCGACAAGGAAGTTTATCCGTTCTATGTGTCAGGAGGAATGCTGGAGATACAACCGCATTTGATTACCATTCTGGCTGACACGGCTATAAGGGCAAAGGATATTGATGAAGCTGCTGCCATGGAAGCTAAAATCAAGGCTGAAGAAGAATTGGCTGATAAATCGGGTAAAATTGATTTTGCTGCAGCTCAGGCACAATTGCACGAAGCTGTGATGCAATTAAGAACCTTAGATAGATTTAGAAAACGCGGCGGGTAGTCGGGGTATTGCACGCCAAATCTTTACCATTATTGAAAGCCCGGTAACGTATTAATGCGCTATCGGGCTTTTTTGGTTTTACGGAATATCAAATGAAAATAACGACTATTATTCTGGCTGCGGGTAAAGGAACGCGGATGCGATCTGAACTGCCCAAAATTTTGCATCAGATTGCCAATAGGCCATTACTGAAGCATGTTTATGACACAGCAAAGCAATTGGAAAATAATTCGGTTAGTATTGTTGTTGGCCATGGTGCAGAACTAGTTACTGGCGCTTTAAAGGAATTAGATGCCAACTGGGTAGAACAAAGGCAGCAGCTAGGTACTGGGCATGCGGTGCAACAGGTCAGTAAACAAATAGCAGATGACGATACGGTATTGATCCTGTACGGCGATGTACCATTATTAAGATGTTCAACCCTTAAATCATTGGTAAGTTGCGTTAATAACCAGTCTCTGGCCTTGCTCACGGTTAATCTGATAAGCCCTGCCGGTTACGGCAGAATAGTCCGAAATGAGGTCGGCCAGGTTACAAAAATTGTTGAAGAAAAAGATGCAACAACCATTGAAAAACAGATTAATGAAATCAATACCGGCATCATGGCAGTACAAGGCAAGCAATTAAAAAAATGGTTAAGCCAATTAAATAACAGTAACGCCCAAGGCGAATACTATTTGACAGATGTGATTGAAATGGCGGTTGCCGATCAAATTAATATTGTTACGAGTCAACCGGAAACAGAGGATGAGGTGTTGGGGGTTAATAATCGAATACAGCTCAGCCACCTAGAGCGTGTTTATCAGCTAGAGCAAGCCAATAACTTGATGGAACAAGGTGTCACTTTGAGAGACCCGAAGCGTTTTGATCAACGCGGCTCAATAGTCAATCTGGGACAAGATATAGTCATCGATATAAATGTGATTTTAGAGGGTAATAACAGCATCGGCAGTCATGTAAAAATTGGTGCTAATACCTGTATAAAAAATTCAATTATTGGTGATCATGTTGAAATTTTGGCAAACTGTGTAATTGAAGATGCAGAAATTGGACGAGGCTGCAGAATAGGTCCATATGCGAGATTAAGACCAGAAAGTGTATTGCGAGAAGATGTCCATATAGGAAATTTTGTGGAAATAAAGAAATCATCAGTAGCGACAGGCAGTAAGATAAACCACTTAAGCTATATTGGCGATACGACAGTGGGCAGTAAGGTCAATATTGGTGCAGGAACCATTACCTGCAATTATGACGGCGTTAATAAGTTTAGAACTATTATAGAAGATGGTGCTTTTATAGGTTCGGATACTCAGTTGGTAGCACCGGTTATTATAGGCAAAAATGCCACGATAGGTGCAGGATCAACCATTACCAAGGACAGTCCTGATAATCAGTTGACTTTAAGCAGAGCTAAACAATTGACTATCGCTGGATGGCAGCGACCCGTAAAAAAGGAGAAATAATATGTGTGGAATTGTAGCCGGTATTGCGCAACGAAATGTAGTGCCGATCTTATTGGAGGGTTTAAAGCGTCTGGAATATCGTGGTTATGATTCGGCAGGCCTTGCAGTTATCAATAATCAGCAAATATTTCGGAAACGCGAACTGGGCAAAGTAAAAGGCCTGGAAACACTGCTTGAAGCTGACCCTATTTCAGGACATATAGGCATAGCACATACCCGGTGGGCAACCCACGGTAAACCCAGTATGGCAAATGCACATCCGCATATATGTCGGAACAAAGTGGCTGTAGTCCATAACGGTATCATTGAAAACCATGAGCATTTAAGGGAAGTACAGCAGAAAAATGGCTATGAATTCACATCAGAAACTGACACCGAAGTTATTGTGCATGAAATTTATCATGCGATGGAATCAACTGACAGTTTGCTGAACGCGGTTAAATACACCGTTAAAAAACTCGATGGAGCTTATGCTTTGGGGATAATAAGTATTGAAGATCCCGATACTTTGATAGCATGCCGAAAAGGTAGTCCGTTGGTTATCGGCGTTGGGATCGGTGAATATTTTATAGCCTCGGATGTTGCGGCATTACTTCCGGTAACTCAGCGTTTTATATTTCTTGAAGATGGCGACATAGCGTCTATTACAATAGACGGGCTGGTTATTTACGATCGGAATGAACAAATTGTCAGCCGTTCCGTCATTGAAAGCCAACTGACAGCAGATTCAGTCGATAAGGGCGAGTACCGCCATTATATGTTGAAGGAAATTTATGAGCAGCCCTTCGCTATTTCACAGGCCTTGGAAGGAAGATTCATCAACAACAGACTTCAAGAAAACGCATTCGGGCATAATGCCGCTGAAGTGTTCGACAACATAAAAGCCATTCAAATATTGGCTTGCGGTACCAGTTATCATGCAGGAATTGTAGCGCGATACTGGTTTGAGGAATTAGCCGGCATCCCCTGTAACATTGAAGTGGCTAGCGAGTTTCGTTATAGGAGTCCAATGCTTGCACCTGATACCTTAATAGTCACCATTTCGCAATCAGGGGAAACTGCCGACACACTGGCGGCATTACTGGAGGCTAAAAAACTGGGGGCAAAATATTCAATAGCCATATGCAATGTGCCGGAAAGTTCTCTGGTTAGGGAATCCGATCTGGTGTTGATGACCCGAGCTGGGCCAGAAATTGGAGTCGCGTCAACCAAAGCATTCACCACCCAATTGGCGACTTTAATGCTTTTGGTTATTGCTATCGGAAGACGTTTTCAGTTGAGTGAAGCTGTAGAGCAAAACATCACTTCGGAATTATTCAGCCTTCCGGGAAAAATTGAAAAAGTTCTTCAGTTGGATGATGAAATTAAAGTTCTTGCAGAGCAATTTGCCGAAAAACAACATGCCTTGTTTTTAGGTAGGGGTACCCATTACCCGATAGCCATGGAAGGCGCGTTAAAATTAAAGGAAATTTCATACATTCACGCCGAGGCTTACCCGGCAGGGGAGCTAAAACACGGCCCCTTGGCATTAATCGATGCAGATATGCCGGTTGTGACAGTCGCACCAAATAACAGCCTATTGGAAAAGTTGAAATCAAATATTCAAGAAGTAAGCGCTAGAGGCGGTCAATTGATCGTTTTTATGGATGAAACATTAGCCGCAGCAAATGACGAAAATGTACAAATCGTGAAAATACCCCAAGTTGGTAATGACATTTCACCGATTGTATACACTGTCCCTTTGCAGTTGTTGGCTTATCATGTTGCCGTGTTAAAGGGGACTGATGTCGATCAGCCTAGAAACCTAGCAAAATCGGTTACGGTAGAATAAAGATGGCAAAATTATCACTGCAAGAACAATTATTAAAGTCCGGTTTAGTCAGTGCTGCCAAAGCTAAAAGCGTAAAATCTGATAAGCGCAAGCAAACCCAGCAGCAGCGTAAGAATAACGTAGAAGTGGTTGATGAAGCAAAAAACCTGGCTTTAAAAGCCCAAGCTGAAAAAATTGAAAGGGATAGGGAATTAAACCAATTTCGACAGCAGCAAGACGAGAAAAAACAGTTAGTTGCTCAAATAAAGCAGATTATTGAGTTAAACCGGTTACCAAGAGATGCTGAAGGGATGGCTTATAATTTCACAGATGATAATAAGGTCAAGCGCCTGTATGTTTCAGAGTCGATGCGTGATCAAATTGCAGAGGGACGATTGGCTATTGTCAAACTAGGACAATTATATGAAGTGGTGTCAGCCGAAGTCGCTATAAAAATACAGATGCGTGACGCGGGTAGTGTGATGGTTTTTAATGAGCAAAATAAACCAGTAGATACTGTAGAT
>JADHTX010000264.1 GCA_016784875.1 Methylobacter sp. | reverse complement strand
AGAGTAGTCCTTTTTTTACAAGCCTTATGCAGACAAGCCTAGGCTTCGTCGGCAGACACTTTATGTACATTGGCCTCTTCGGCACTGTTTTGCATCAGAATATTCTTGGCCTTTGCCACTTCCTGCAGGGTTCCGTGAACGATGAGAATAAATTTGTCAGCCTTCAGTGCGGTTTCGTAGCGAATTATACTGTCATTCGGAATGCCAATGCTGGCAAGTGCACCGCCCAGAGCGGTGAGACTGCCAGTGACTACCGCCATTTCAAGTGCGCCTATGATGTAGCTTACCAAAGGGCCTCTCCGACCATGACCGGACCGATTCCCGGAATCAGGAAGAATGCGGAGCCGAATAGCAGTCCCCAAATCCAGCCCCAAAATAGACCGAACTTTCCCCACGTTGCCATGCGATCACCGGTGTTGTAGTAACCGATCACATTTTCTTCGCTGTGATAATCCTTACCGACCACCGACAGTTTTTTCATGTCGTAGCCACACTTTTGCAGTTCCTTGACAGCGCTTTCGGCATCCTGATGGTTGCTAAAAACTCCAACGGCTGAATTGTGTTTTTTTGACATAAGTTTTCTCCAAAGTGTAATCCAACAAAAACGCTGAAGGCTGTTTAACCGCTCATCGTCGTCCAGTTATAAGCGATTTAATTAAGTATTTTAGGGGTATCGCATTCCAGCATCGGTCTCGACAATTGTCCGCATACAAACCCTCAGGCGCCCGGATTTGTGATTCGCCGAGTTCGACATCGAACAGTAGGATCATCTCTTGAGTCGCTATCTTGGAGGTTACTATGGCTTTAACCTGCAAGTTTGTCTGTTCGTCAGCGCACATAGACTTTACTGCGGCGACGTTTAGGGTTGCCAATCCGTTCAAACAGCTGGGTGTTGATGCAGTATAAAGTTTATAACTTGATTTTTATTACCATGAAGGACATGAAGATAATTTAGTGATTTGTCGAATAAGGTGATTGGTTGTGTCATTGAAGTTCATAAAACGCTCGGCCCTGGATTTCTGGAATCCACTTGGATTGTGGTTATAGATTAGATTTGTTAGTTGAAGGGAATTCACGAGGCACTGCTTTTGGCCTATATGAAGCTGGCGAACATCAAACAAGGCTTCCTAATCAACTTTAATGTAAAACTATTGAAACAAGGATTCAAAAGCTTTGTTTTATAAACCGTCTCAATATCACCCATGAAGTCAATACGGTAATATCTTCAAGTCCTTCATGGTAAAAATAAATTATATTTTCTGGAATCAGCACCCAAACAGCTTCATAGCAAGCCATTATTATTAAAGCGGTTTGTGGTGAGATTCCAGTTCACATGGGCATTTATCGGTGTACTTATGGGCAAGTGTCTGTTGGGGATTTCCTAGGCCAAGGCTGAACAGAGGAGAAGCCGGGTTCGATAACGCTCTCACCATCAGCCTCAGGCAATGAGTAGTAAGGTCCTTGGAATTATGGGCGGCGATTAGCATGGCATGGTTGTGGCGACTGCTGGAGGAAATTTACGGTGGATTTACCGAGGGATTCGAGAGCCATGATCTTCAAGAAGCAGTCAGTTTAGTCCATCATGAATAATATTGACTCAGGGCAGTAAGGCATAGCAGTTACAGCGTTTTCAAGTACAGTTAATAAAGAATTGGCGAGTATTTGGAGTGCAAGCTTTGCTTGCTTGGGCAGGCGAAGCCTGCACTCCAGCGACAATATTATGGTAATTACGTGTAACTAAACAATATTGAAACTGCTGTAAGTGGCCTTCGCAATGCAGGCTACTGAAATTCAGGTCTTATTTTTAAGCGCAATCGCCGCGCCATGTAAGGCTTTGGCCAAGGTAGGGTGGGCGTGTATGGTTCTGGCCAAGTCTTCGCTGCTGGCGGAAAACTCCATTGCCAGCACGGCTTCGGCAATCATTTCTGAGGCTTGCGTACCGATAATATGGACGCCAAGTAGGGCGTCGGTTTCAGCATGAGCGATAATTTTAACCATGCCTTCGGTTTTGCCTGTGGCTTGGGCGCGAGCGGTGGCGTTTAGCGAATAAGTGCCGATTTTGATGGATTCGCCCATGGCTCGTAAAGCTTGTTCGCTTTGGCCTACCCAGGCAATCTCCGGTTCGGTAAAAATAACGCTGGGCAAGAGGTCGTAGTTGATGGGGTTGTGGCGTCCGCCGATTTGTTCTGCAACAAACAGGCCTTCTTCTATGCCTTTATGGGCAATCATCGGGCCGAGTAAAGTCAGGTCGCCTATCGCGTATACGCCGGGCAGGTTGGTTCGGCAGTTTTCATCGACATGAACATAGCCGTTTTCGTCGAGTAATAAATCGGCTTCAGCGCTCGCCAGGTTTTCGGAGTTGGGTTTCCGACCGGATGCTACGATCAGTTTATCGACGCGCAGGGCATGAGTGCCGTCATTGTCCTGATATTCGACGGTGACTTTTTTATTGCCTTTTTTGGCTGAAATAACCCGAGTACCCAAGCGCAGTTCCAGTCCTTGTTCGGTATAAATGCGATACGCCTCTAGCGCAATTTGCTGGTCGGTCAGGCTTAAAAAGGTATCTTGAGCCTCCAGCAGAATGGTTTCGGCTCCGAGCCTGTTCCAGATGCTTGCTAATTCAAGGCCGATAACGCCTGCACCGATAATGGCTAAACGCTTAGGTACTGCGTCAAGGTTTAATGCCATTGTGGAATCGATAATAAATTCATTATCAATCGGCGTACAGGGCGAATCGATGGGGGAAGAGCCGGAGGCGAGAATAATATGCTTGGCTTCGAGGATTGCGACAGCCGATTGGTCGATCGGTGTAATTTCTACCCGTCGTTCATTAAGTAGCTTGGCCTCTGCCTTAATACAGTCGATTTTGTAGGTGGCAAATGAATCGGCAATTTGTTTGCTGAGTGCGTCGACTATGTTGTTTTTGCGTTGCATCATCAACGCTATATCTAAGGTTACTGCCTCTGCTTGAAGGCCGTGTGTCTTTAGTTTGTGGGTGATCGATTGATAAATCTTCGCCGATTCCAGCAAAGCGATAGACGCGACACAACCGGCATTGAGGTAAGTGCCGCCCAAGTTACCCTTGCCATTCTTATTGTGCCAGTTATCGATACAAGCCGTTTTTAAGCCGAGTTGGGCGCATCTGATTGCGCTGGAATAGCCTGCCGGTCCGGCACCAATGACGATTACGTCGAATGCTGTGTTTATGTGTTTTTTTGACATAATTTATATGTTAAGTAATAGGTGAGCAGGCGCTTCCAGGCATTCTTTGATGGTGACCAGAAATTGCACGGCTTCTCTGCCGTCAACCAGGCGATGGTCATACGATAAAGCCAGGTACATGATAGGCCTGATCACGATCTGTCCGTTTTCAACGACAGGCCGCTCTTTAATGGCATGCATGCCCAAGATTGCGCATTGCGGCGGATTGAGTATCGGTGTGGATAGCATGGAGCCGAAAATGCCGCCGTTGGTAATGGTGAAAGTGCCGCCTTTTAAGTCATCGTAGGTCAAGGTGCCGGCACGAGTTTTTGCGCCAAAGTCGACGATGCTTTGTTCGATACCGGCAAAATCGAGTTGATCCGCATCGCGCAATACCGGCACAATCAGGCCGCGCTCGGTGCTGACCGCGATGCCGATGTCATAGTAGCCATGATAGATGATGTCGTTATCGTCGATAGAGGCATTAATCGCCGGGAAGCGTTTTAAAGCTTCTATGGATGCCTTAACAAAGAAAGACATAAAGCCCAGTTTAACATGGTGCTTTTGATCGAAGCGCTCTTTGTATTGGTTGCGAAGATCAATCACGTTTTGCATGTTGACCTCATTGAATGTGGTCAGCATTGCCGCATTTTGCTGTGCCTGCAACAGGCGTTCGGCTACTTTAGCTCTTAATCGAGTCATAGGTACGCGCTGTTCGGGGCGTAGATTCGAAATCCCCCTGCTTTTTGCTTCCTCTTTAGGTAAAGGGATTGGGCTATCTTGCTCTTTTATAGGGGAGCCGGCAGGAGGTTCAGCTTGAGTTTCTACCGGTACGATGAGTTGAGCATCTTGCAGGTTTTTTTTATGCAGGTAATCTAATACATCGGTTTTAGTCAGGCGGCCATCCTTTCCGGAGCCTTTGATGGCGGATGGTTCCAGCGAGTTTTCAGCAATTAATCTTCGTACCGAAGGGCTTAGCGGTATGTCCGACTCATCATCATGTTCGGGTTCTGTTGTCGCAGTCGTTGGACTTGCTTCTACAGCTTGGGGTTCCAGTAAGGCCAGAATATCGCCGCCGACCACAATAGCTCCATCTTGCTGGAGAATTTTTCTTAGAATGCCGGATTCCGGCGCAGGTACTTCAAGCACAACTTTGTCAGTTTCAAGATCGACGAGATTTTCGTTCTTAATCACAGTGTCGCCGACTTGCTTATGCCATGTGATCAGCGTTGCATCGGAAACGGATTCGGGTAGGTGAGGGACTAGGACTTCAATGCTCATGTTATTTTCCTGAAGATTTACCGTAAAGGGCCGAGTGTACGACGGCTTTTTGTTGTTCTATATGGACGCGGAAATTACCGACAGCCGGGGCTGCCGATGCTTCGCGTCCGGCATAACTCATGCTGATTTTTGGATCGAGGTTGTCGGTAAAGTGATGTTTGGATTGATACCATGCACCTTGATTCTGAGGTTCTTCCTGACACCAGATAAATTCTTTAAGTTGCGGGTACTTGTCGGCTTCCGCTCTGAACAACTCATCGGGAAAGGGGTAGAGTTGTTCTATACGGGCAATGGCGACGTGCTTGAGGTCGTCTTGACGTCTGGTTTCGATCAGATCGTAATAGACTTTGCCCGAGCACATGACTAAACGAGTCACTTTTTTGGGATTAATATCGTCTTGCTCGCCGATGAGGGGCTGGAAATGACCGCCGGTTAAGTCTTCCAATGTGGAAATTGCAAGTTTATGGCGTAATAAGCTTTTGGGGCTCATCACTATCAACGGTTTACGGAATGGCCGCAGCATCTGGCGACGTAGCAAGTGAAATATTTGTGCAGGCGTTGTCGGACAGCAAACCTGGATATTATGTTCTGCACACAGTTGCAAATAGCGTTCAAGTCGAGCTGAGGAATGTTCAGGTCCCTGACCTTCAAAGCCGTGCGGCAGCAGCATGACTAGGTGGCATAAGCTCCCCCATTTGGTTTCGCCTGAGCTGATAAATTGATCGAT
>JADHTX010000263.1 GCA_016784875.1 Methylobacter sp. | reverse complement strand
CTGCTTGCTCGCGATTCTTTTGTAGACATCTTCCCACGGGGAGCCTGATTCAGGGCTTTGGTGATACTTTTCCAGCCGCGCATCAATTATGCTTTTCTCCTCATCGGTCAGTTCGATAGAAGATGCTTTTGCAGTTATCGTATCCCAGATATCTTCTACCAATTGAATTCTTTCAGGTATTGATAATTCAAGCGTATCTGTTGCGGTTATTTTGCTCATATTTTGGCTCCCATTTTCGTCATATAAAAGTTTCGTAGGTTGGGCATGCTTTTTATGCCCAACCTACAGAGCTCAAGCGTCTGGTTAACCCTTAATTATTTTTGATGATTTCCTGAATAATCTTTTGAAGCATTAAATCAATTTCGACATAAATTTGTAACTGGGCTTTTTGCCAATCGCCTTGTTTTATAGGCAAAGGACGTGCAATTAAAGAAATGTAAGTATCTCTAATTTTGGCTCTTTTCTTTTCAACTTCTCTACTGGAACCATGATTAATGTCATGCCGTGCCGCTAATCTTAACTGCTTTACTTTCCATAAAGGCTCAAGGAGAGATTCGCTCAGTATGGGAATTAGCCTACTAGCAGTGCCAGACCCTTCATATAGAAGGAAAAATAGATGATCTATCAAGAAATAGAATTCAGATTCTGATCTTGCAATTAGAGAAGGTATTGTCGCGCAAGCCCTCATTGTACATGACGTTGGCGTGAAAACTTGAACCTGTCCATTACTTTCGCAAATCGAATTAATTTTATAAATCTGTTCTGTAATGGCATAACCAAGGCATGATATACGTGCCGGAATTGAGTTATTAAAACTTGTTTCAATTTTGCCGCTGTAACGGTCAAAATAAACAAAGCCTAAATGCTGGTTCACGTGGCCATAAAGCCCACTTTCAAAGAATTCATCATTAATATCTTCTTCCGTTTGATATTCTTCTTGCCCATTTAATGCTACTCCAATATCGAGAGAAGCATTGATTATCTCGAATAATCCTCCTGACAACTCGCTGATTTGCATTCTACGATCTGCAATTATTTCATTGTCATGCTGAATAAGTTTGTATTGCTTATCCAGGAAGGACTGATATTCAGCAACTGACGATAGGGTAAAATCGGAGAAATATTCATGAGGTTTGAATATTCTGGATGTTGCTTCTGCTGCGGCAAGAACAGACTCAATCTTTGCGGAGGGTAATTCGAATAAATCTCTTGTTTGGGCAAATTGATCCTGAAGACGACACAGGTTTTCTTGAGCTGCCAAAATTGAGTCAAATCTAGATGATTCTTTAAGTAATTCAAGCTCCTTTGAAAAAGAACCAATACTACCAAGGCTATTTTTAATTTCCTGCTGCATAGACAGATAATTATTTGATATCCCAGCGATCGAAAGATAGTCCCGAATATTTGCTTGTTCGAGAATGCTTTTTTGATATTCCAATACTGGGGAATTAATACTGTCCAAAAGTTTTTGATGTTGCAATATTGATTCAGGAATTGGATTAAGGAACTTCTCAAATCGCTTTTGCTCTTCGAGTAACTTCCTAAACCAACTATCGTCAGGAGGGAACGCCATTATATTTTTCCTGCCAGTATTGTTTGTGTTTTGGAGTTAACAAGTAATTAGATAGTTTCTGTATATCATTCCTGCATGTTGTTAAACGCCTGCATATTTTTGCTTATCCCGCCCCACCCAATAATCAGTCGCCAGTTGCTGAGCCTGTTCCTGCGTATCCGCCTTGCCCAACAATTTAAGCGCAATTGCAGCCGTGTAGGGTACGCTGTGCGTACCTTCGGTATTTCAATGGTACGCACAGCGTACCCTACTGATCAATCCGATCTTCTTCAATAGCGCAATCAATGGGGTCGCACTCGATTGAGTTGCAATACTTATATTACAAAAGTCGCTGGACATCCGCATTTTCACGGTGAGGACGAACAGTAACGCGCACGTCAACATCCTGGTCGAGACGTTTAAGGATTGTCATAAGTCGGTCAATGGTGAAGCGGTCGAGCTTTGTTTTACGGATGCGTGAAAAGTCAGCGGCGGCAATGCCGGTCAGCTCTTCGGCTTTACGCACTGTGTAGGCGCGGTCATCAAGCACACCGATAATCTCTGCGGCCAACACAGCTTTTAGTTGTTCAACTGCGGCATTGGGGTGGCCGAAGTCGGCAAATACGTTGCCACTGCCACGGATAATTTCAAAAGGTTCGTCATTCATAGCAACATTTCCTTTAATCGTTTTAAACGGTCATGCACAAGGTCTATTTCATGTTTCGGTGTTTTAATGCCTTGCGTTGATTTCTTCTGAAAGGCATGGACAACCCATAATTCTTCACCGATTTGGACGGCATAAACAACGCGAAAAGCGTCGCCACGGTGACGCAGGATAATTTCCATAACACCTGTGTCGAAACCCTTTAACGGTTTTACATGGTCGGCCATTCGGCCTTCCGCTGCGACGGTCAGTGCGCGTATGGCATCCATCTGCACCGGTGAAGGAAAATCCTCAAAGTCTTTCCGCGCCGCTTTTATCCATGAAATAGACCGTGTCTTTTTAGTCATATGGTTGCCTTATTTGGGCAATATTGTCATATTTGACAACATACTGCAAGCAGATGCTTTTTGCTTAAGAATTGTTGGTGGGTTCTGCTAAGAGCTTGGTTTCAGGTACTAGATAACCCCAGCATATTTTTGCTTATCTCGACCCAGCCAGTAATCCGCCGCCAGCTGCTGAGCCTTTTCCTGTGTTTCAGCCTTGCCCAACAATTTAAGCGCAATTGCAGCCGTGCCGATGATTGAAGCTTGCGCAAAATCGTCCTCAACCTTTCCCTGCCAGACTAACGCCAGCTGCTCCGGCTCAAGCAGCTCGGGTTTAACATGGCGGTGGGTAAATAAAGCAGGCCAGTTTTCGTCGGACAGTTCGCCGTTGTGTACGCTTTGCACCAAGCATTCCATATCGGGATTGCGTTCGGTCTCGCCGCCTTCGCCTTTTAATACGGCCATGTGCGGTTGGTTTAACAGTGCGGCGGCTTGCTGGTGAACCGGGCGGTAACCGGGATGGAAGATGCCTTGGATGCTGCATTGCGCATTAAACGGGTTTAACAAGCGTACCAGTGTGTGTACCGGTGAGCGCAAGCCCAGTATCGGACGCAGTTCGATAACCTCATGCAGTTTGGGGCAAAAATGTTCCAGCGATAAATAGCTGAAATGCTGTTGTTCAAGCTGTTGCTTGGCTTCTTCAATAGAACTCGCGCATTTAAGCCCTAAATACTCCAGCATGTTTTCGGTGTACAGTCTGCCTGCGGTATGACCGCTGGCGCCGTGCATAAAAACGGTGATGCCGTTTTCGGCCAGCAGCAAAGCCGACAGCAAAAACCAGGGTAAATGCCGACGTTTTCCGGCATAAGACGACCAGTCCAGATTGACTTTTACGGCATTGTCGGCAATATCAAACGATTCCCGCGCTGCTTGAGCGAAACCTGCCAATTCTTCCGGGGTTTCTTCCTTGACGCGCATCAGCATTAGGAAAGCGCCGAGCTGAATTGGCTGAACCTGATCGGTCAGGATCATGTGCATGGCGCGGTAGGCTTCATCCTGAGTTAGCGGTCGTGAGCCTTTTTTGCCTTTGCCCAGGATACGGATAGTTTCCGCGAACGGATGTTCAGGGCGCGGGGTGTGTTCGTGATGAGTGAATGTCATATTGCCAGGGATGGTGTGTATGCCGCAAGACTGTCTGGAACAGTCGCGGCGATTGCCAGGGATGGTATGTATGCCGCAAGACTGCCGGGAGCAGTCGCAGCAAAGGTAAATTTAAAGTAATGGTCGACTAACAAAGCGATAAATACGCCGGTCAGATACATCAGCGAAAAAAAGAAGGTCCGCATCGCGGTTTTGTCGTCTTTCCGGCGCATCATTAAAATGGCGAAATAAATAAAGCCAAGACCTAACGGCACTACAGCAGACAAATAAATCAGGCCGCTCATGCCGGTTAGATAGGGCAGCAGCGTAACAATGAACAGCAGCAGTGAATACAGCAAAATATGCAGACGGGTGTGTTCCACTCCGTGGGTGACCGGCAACATCGGTATGCCGACTTTGGCGAACTCTTTACGCTTGGCGATAGACAGCGGCCAGAAATGAGGTGGTGTCCATGCGAAAATAATCAAAAACAACAGCATTGAATAAGGATGCACTTCGCCGGTCATTGCGCACCAGCCCAGCATTGGCGGCGTGGCTCCGAATGCTCCGGCAATAACGATGTTTTGCGGGGTCATTCGCTTAAGGTAGACCGTATAAATAATCGCGTAACCCAGCGCCGATAAGAAAGTCAGCAATGCGGTCAAAGCGTTGACCAGGGTGATGAACAATGCCATTGAGATAACACCCAGCAAGGATGCAAAAACGATCACATTAGTCGAGCTTAACTCGCCTTGGGGCAGGGGGCGGTGTTTATTACGATCCATCAACGCATCGGCTTCGCGGTCGATATAATGGTTAATCGCGGCTGCGGAAGCTGCGGCCAGCGCAATGCCGACGCTGCTGTAGATAAACAGGCCAATGGGCGGGATTCCTGGTACGGCTAATAACATGCCTGCAATCGCCGTAAAAACGATCAGCGCAACCACTTTGGGTTTGCATAACTCAAGATAACTTTGCCAGGAAGGTCGGGGTGATTCGCTAGTCATTATGTAATAGATTCCAACTTTTAGTTTAGGATACGGCTCCCATGAACATCATGGGAATAGCGTTGCAGATGCGCATTCATTGCTGCCGAAGCGACGCATAGGAACGATAATCGCTTATTATATATAGAATACAGTGAACTATTAAGTATTGAAATAATTTGCATCGCCCTTAGGAATGGCAAATCAGGCATTGCAACGTTAAAAATTACATAATGGCTTCTTTGTATGGCAAAGCCAAAATAGTCATTCTAACTGTTTTGAGAAGGCATAAACCTAAAAAAATCTGTTGAGCATTCTATAAAATAGTGGGGAATCCGCTCACGTTTCGACAAGCTCAGCACGAACGGATTTCACGCGTTCCAACTGATTTTTTTAGGATAAAGAGTATTGCCCTTTGATCCTGATCTTTTGTTTCGAGGCAGAGGAGGGCGGTACTTGTGTTGATATACTTCGCACGGTTACGGTTGAGGAAATGATAGCGAGTTGATTTTTGTCGATAGCAAGGCGCTGAAACAGGCGCATAGCAAGCTATGAAACTGTTTTAGCAACGCTGCTATCGGCATAAAATCAGCCGCTAGGAAT
>JADHTX010000262.1 GCA_016784875.1 Methylobacter sp. | reverse complement strand
TCATCCATCATTCACACATTTTTATGCTGGGAGGAGAAAGCTATCGGCTGAAATCAAAACTGAATAAGTGATTTTTCTCTGGAAAAGTGGCTCAAAATTAATGGCCAAAAATGGCTCAATTCTGTTGGCCATTGACAGCGACATCCGACTGTAACTGTTGCAACGCATCTATGCCTTCCATAACCGGTACAAATAACGGGCGTACGACATCCCTGATGTTTTTTTCCGCAGCTTCAGCATCACCGGCAAGCAGATATTCCATTGTGGTGTTTAACCCTTCAACAACAAAGCGCTCTCGATCTATTGCAAATTTTTCGGCTAATCTTTTTTCTTCTGGAGTCAGCTTGGTTGCCATGTAGGCATCCCATTCCTTATCAATCTCTTGAATATTTTTTTTAACCAGATTGACGTTTTCCTGAACTTCGTTCTTGAATACCAAGGAATTGACCATTGCAAGTCGATTCTCTATCAAATTTGAATCAACTATGGCCAGCTGCCCCATTGTAATAGTGCGATCTTCATAAACGCTACGCAAGCCTTCATTGGATTTTTTCATCCCGTTCAAGCCGATAATTCCTAGCGTGATGGCTAGCACGGACATAAGCCCGACAACCAAAATCAGGCGGGCTTTAATGGTAAGGTTGTTCAGCATGGTGAGTCTCCCGTTGATATTTTTATCATTAAGTGATTTATGTTCATAAAGTACCTGTGCCTATTATTTAGTTTGTCGAGTTATGTAGGGACTGGCGTTGTGTCGGCATGGTTGCCACCTACATATCATTGGTAATCGAGTAATCAGCGACTTGCTTAAGTTGAGATAATTCTTTAATCGAAAGTACGCGATTGATATTCAGCAAAATAATAAACTCGTCACCTACGCGGCCCATCGCCTGAATAAAATCAGTCCGAATATCGGCGCCGAAATCGGGCGGCGGCATAATGTTCGCTTCGGGAATTTCCAATATTTCATCGACGGCATCGACCAACATCCCCAGTAACTGAGCATCATCGTTGTACTCCACCTGCACCAAGACGATGCAGCTGCGTTTGGTTATTTCACTGATTTGCCGTCCCAAGCGCGCCGATAAATCGATGACCGGCACCACATTGCCGCGCAGATTAATTACGCCGCGTATATAGTCGGGTGTCATCGGCACATCGGTAATGGTATTAAGCTCGATAATTTCTTTGACGTCCAAGATACTGATAGCCAGATTTTCATTGCCTGCCTGAAAAGTCAGGTACTGGCGCAATTGATCCTGAACGATTATTTCGGTTTTCTGTTCTTTTTTATGCATTAGTTGGTTCATGGTTCATTCCGCCTGTTAAAATCGTTCAAAATCGTTTTCATTAAATTCAGGTTTAACGCCTCCCGCCCTGCTGATAGGTACAGGTTTAAGCGTTAGCGGAGAAGATCCGGCTGAAGTAACATGAGGAACTGTCTTTTTGCCGACTTTGCTGTATACAGGCGCCTGCTTTTTGCTGGAATGACTCGTTTGAATTTGAGTTAAATGCCCTTGGCTTGCATCCACTTTAAAAAACGACATGATCTGTTGCAACTGCATAGCCTGACCGCTCAGCTCTTCCGCTGTGGCGGCAAGCTGCTCCGAACCCGATGCGTTTTGTTGCGCAGCTTTATCCAATTGACCGACTGCATCGCTAATCTGACCGATGCCTTGCGCCTGTTCTTCCGAAGACGCGGTAATTTCTTCTACCAGATCCGCCGTTTTCTGAATATTAGGCACCATTTGCTCTAGCAAATTCCCTGCATCTTCGGCAATCTTGACGCTGTTTTTAGCCAGCGCATTAATTTCTTGCGCTGTTATCCTACTGTTTTCTGCCAGTTTTCTGACTTCGGCAGCCACTACGGTAAAGCCTTTGCCATGGTCACCGGCCAAAGCGGCTTCAATGGCAGCATTGAGCGACAACAAATTGGTTTTATAGGCAATATCTTCAATCAGGCTGATTTTTTCAGCGATTTCTTTCATCGCATCCACTGTGCGTTTTACCGCCTGCCCGCCATTACCGGCTTCTTGCGCAGCGGTGGTCGCCATACCATTAGTTAGCTTGGCGTTATCGGCATTTTGTTTAACCGATGCACTCAGCTCTTCGATAGAAGTCGTAGTTTGTTCAACGCCCGAGGCCTGTTCGGTCGCACTTTGGCTAATCGACTGGGCGGTCGAACTGATTTCCTGAGACGCACTACCTAATGCGTCGGAATTAGTGCGGACTTGCTGCACCACACCGCTAAGCTGATCGCGCATGCCGGTCATGGATCGCGCCAGAGCGGCAATTTCATCATTCTGATTGAGGTCTATACTTGCCGTCAGGTCGCCTGCTGCTAAAGACTCGGCAAACTCTTGCATCGCAAATAAAGAGCGTGAAATACCGCGAATCAGCATAAAACCGATAAACATTGCCAGTAGCAAACCCATCACCAACAGAACTATCGAAATAAAGCGGCTGTCTTCATAACGAATTTTAGCGGCATCATATTCCTGTTTGGCAACATCCGACTGTAACTGTTGCAATGCATCTATGCCTTCCATAACCGGTACAAATAACGGGCGTACGACATCCCTGATGTTTTTTTCCGCAGCTTCAGCATTGCCGGCAAGCAGATATTCCATTGTGGTGTTTAACCCTTCAACAACAAAGCGCTCACGATCTATTGCAAATTTTTCGGCTAATCTTTTTTCTTCTGGAGTCAGGTAGGTTGCCATGTAGGCATCCCATTCCTTGTTAATCTCTTGAATATTTTTTTTGACAAGTTTGATGTTTTCCTGAACTTCATCCTTAAACACCAACGAATTGACCATTGCAAGTCGATTCGTTATCAAATTTGAATCGACTATGGCCAGTTGCCCCATTGTGATAGTGCGATCTTCATAAACGCTACGCAAGCCTTCATTGGATTTTTTCATCCCGTTCAAGCCGATTATTCCCAGCGTGATGGCGAGCACGGACATAAGTCCTACAACCAAAATCAGTCGGGTTTTAATGGTAAGGTTGTTCAGCATGGTAAATCTCCGGTTGATATTCTTATTTTCACTATTAAACGGTTAATATTCATAGAGTACCTGTGCTTATTAGGTTAGAGGGCTTACTTAACTTCTCTGATATTTAGATTAGACTTCTGCTTAATGTTATGAGCTTGCATCCATAGCTCACTGCCGATTTAAAACGGCGATGATAATGCCAGAGTTGGATTAACCCGCTTTCTTGCGTGTTGAATAAGTCCCTGCACATCGAGTATCAGCGCCACATCGCCGCTACCCAGCACGGTTGCGCCGCCGATGCCGTTAAGATTCTCAAACAGCTTGCCGAGCGGTTTAATCACGGTTTGGTTTTCACCGTGCAACTCATCGACAACAAACCCGGCTTTGGACTCGCCAAAACGCACTACGACCAGACTTTCCCGCTGAGTCTTAATGTGCTTTTTATTCTTATGGAAAAAATCGCCCAAACGCAAATACGGTAAAATTTGACCGCGTAAATTGACATAATGCTGAACTTCATCGATTTGCCATTCATCGCTGCTCATTTCGACGCATTCTTCAACCATGCTCAAGGGTATGATGTAACGCTCTTTTTGCGCTTCCACCATAAATCCATCAATAATCGCCAATGTTAAAGGCAGGTGTATGGTTACCGTGGTGCCTTGCCCCAACTCGCTATTGACGGAGACGCTACCGCGCAATGCCTCGATATTGCGTCTGACTACGTCCATGCCTACACCTCGGCCGGACAAGTTATCGGCTGCTTCCTTAGTACTTAATCCAGGTTCGAAAATAAGATTGTAAATCTCACTCTGGCTAAGTACTTGATCCGGCTTAATCAGTCCTTTCGCTATCGCTTTAGCGACGATTCTTTCCGAATCCAGGCCTTTACCGTCATCACTAATCTGAATCACGATACGTCCTGAATCATGATAGGCATTAAGGTGTATAGTGCCTTTTTCAGCCTTACCGGCCCGAACTCGCTCCGCAGGTGTTTCAATGCCGTGATCAAGCGAATTACGCACCAGATGTGTCAACGGATCGTTGATTTTTTCCACGACGGTTTTATCCAGTTCGGATTCGCCGCCAGTGATTTGCAACTGAATTTGCTTGTCCAATTCTTTGCTGACATCATGCACTACCCGTTGAAAGCGGGTAAAAGTCTCTCCGATTTGCACCATCCGCAATTGCAAGGCAGTATCGCGTATATCTTCGACCAAATGGCTCATCGTCGAAGCGACATCATCCACATCGGATAAGCCGTGCTTATCGACCATCAGCCGCATCGCTGCGCCTGAAATCACCAACTCGCCTACCAAATTAATCAGATAACCCAGCTTGGCCGCATCGACCCGAATGTAATTGGATTCCTTATTAAGCTTTTGTTTGACCGATTCTTGTTTTTTTAGCGCCTGTTCGATAACCGGTTGTTGCAAAATATTTTTTTCTACCAACATCTCGCCAAGAGGTTTTGCCTCTTCTTGATCCTTGTTACGTTGTTCGTGTAGTATGTTGATGACTTCTTTTTCAGTTAAGGCACCGATCTCAATCAGCATTTCGCCTAAGCGTTTAACTTGGTCTTCCGGCAAGTCCGCCAGTAACTTTAAATAATGTTCTTGCCTGGAATTAGGCGGCAAAATAGTAATATCGCAATCATCTTCGGCAAACTCAAACACGTCTTCTATGGTTTTCTTATCAGCGCTGCTGTTAAAAACTATTTTAAAATTCAGATAACAGCTTTCAGGATCCATATCCTCAATGCGAGGTATCTTCTGCATGGTAATAACCACTTCAATGATTTTACCCAGTGTTTGCAAATAACGGATAAACGACAGCGGATCCATGCCGTTACGTAAAGCATCCGCTTTAAAGGCTAAACTGATAACCCAGTTATCACTGCTGTCCGTGGTATTGGCATCAACCTCAAAATGATCGGCTTTTTCCTGTTGAGTGGTGGGCATTCCGCCGACTTCAATCGATGAACCGGTTAATTGAGCAATCAACGCCAACCCTTGCTGTTGCAGTTCCATTGGCAGAGGCTCATCTTCATTGGCCAAAGCATGTTGAATTATCTGTGCCGTATGGTCTTTACAGGCCAGCAATACAGCGATGAGTTCGGCATCAATCGCGCGTTCGCCGTTTCTAACCTTGTCTAGTACGGTTTCGGCTTCATGAGTGAAGGCGACCACATCGTCAAACCCAAATAGTCCGGAAGTACCTTTAATAGTGTGCATCGCACGAAAAATACTGTTGATACTTTCGCTATCATCGGGCGTTACTTCCAACC
>JADHTX010000261.1 GCA_016784875.1 Methylobacter sp. | reverse complement strand
TGAATGTCCGGTAAAAACAAACGGGATACCGGTAAGATGCGATAAGCGCATGCCGACATAACCGGCGTCGGCATAATGGCTGTGCAGAATATCCGGCATTTTAGGTTGCAGGTTTAGCCAATGCAGTAGATTATCGGTAAAAATATCCAGATAATCCCAAAGTTCCTCTTTTTTAAGATACCCGTCCGGTCCCGCCGCAATACGAATAATACGGACTTGTTCATTTAGCTGTTCGCAAGGATTGCCGTAATCATCGCTGATTTCGGGATCGATAACCTCACGAGTCACCAAATCAACGCGATCGACAGTTTTTTGTTGAGCTAAAGCCTTGGCAAGGTCAACGACATATTTGGTCTGGCCGCCGGTGTCGGCATCACGCCCCAGTTCCAGGTCGTGACCGCGAATTAAGCCGTGAACACTTATCAGCAGTAAATAAAGTGAATTTGTTTTACCTGTCATATCCATTCCATACTATTCAGAGGGCGAAAGGTTTTCTCATTCCAGTTTTTTTATCATACCTAAATTAGGGCCGGTAGGTTTGGAATTTTTGGGGATTATCCGTTGATTGTTCAATCAACGGAGCGGAATGGTCAGCATCAAGATCACCACTGTGTTTCTATTGTGGGTTTGGACTACGTAGCACTCAGCTTTGGCTTATAGTCTTGCCACTTAACTGAGTTTAACCTTGCGATCAAGTACCGCTATCAACAACATTTCTCCAGTGCCTTTGCTAGCACGCTCGAAGGCAAAAAGCATTCGTTCCAGTTCCTGCTTTCGACCATATAATTTTGCGAAATATGATATTTGTCAAAAACATCGAATCATCCTGGGTCTAACGCGAAGCGATAGCGCCTTTCGCTTTTAGCTCTTTAAAACAGCATAAAATGTCCTTATGAAATCCGCCCTCACACTGATAGCGACCCTCTACATTTTCCTGTAATTTCATAATGACATGAAAGACTGGCGACGGTATCTTCGGATTAATTGACGTAGCACGGGGGATCATGCGATTTGCCAAATGGCAATGAATAATCTCCAAGACGTGCTGCGATAGGTGTTTTACTTTTTGATCAGCATTGAATAATAAAAACTAAGCAATCATAACATTGCAGCAGTATTAGTTACTCATCAAAAATCAATAGATTGTAATTTAATAATACAGGCATCGTTCAATATAAAATCTTTGATTCTGTTTGTCAGCTGCAAGCTTATCTATATGTACGGTATAATTATTCAATATTCCACTATTCAGTACTCAATAAATGGCCCAGTTTTTTGAAATACACCCGGAAAGTCCGCAGCTGCGCTTGATACATCGTGCGGTGGAAATTCTTCGCAAGGGTGGCGTTATCGTTTACCCGACTGATTCGTCATATGCGATTGCCTGTCATATAGGCGATAAGCAGGCGCTTGATAAAATTCGTCGTATCCGGCAGTTGGATGATAAACATAACTTTACGCTAGTGTGCAAAGACTTAGCTCAAGTATCGATGTTTACCAAAATCAGTAATGACGCCTACCGACTAATTAAGGCATTAACGCCCGGAGCGTTTACCTTTGTTTTAGAAGCGACGCGTGAAGTGCCTCGCAGGTTACAGCATCCCAAGAAAAAAACCGTCGGCATACGAATACCCGATCATCCTATCGCCCAATTGTTAGTCCAGGAGTTAGGTGAGCCCTTGTTTAGCGCTACGTTGATGTTGCCGGGAGAGGATGAAGCATTAACTGATCCTTATGAGATCAGAAACAAGCTCGAACACGAACTGGATTTGGTGATTGACGCCGGTATTATTGAGTTTGAACAAACAACTATTATTGAATTTTCCGGCAATGCCGCTGAGATCATTAGGCAGGGCAAGGGTCTTGCACCAATGCTGGCTGGATGAGGATACCAATATGATGAATGAATTGACGCTGTTGCAACGTATAGTGGTTTGGATTTTGCCGGTGATTTTTGCGATTACTGTCCATGAAGTGGCGCATGGATGGATAGCAAAAAAATATGGGGATAACACTGCCTCAATGTTGGGCAGGTTAACCTTAAATCCGATCAAGCATATTGATTTGTTCGGAACCCTTATTATCCCCGGCTTATTATTAATTTCCGGTACCGGTTTTATTTTCGGCTGGGCAAAGCCCGTTCCTGTCGACCCAAGAAATTTTAAAAACCCACGACAAGATATGGCGATTGTTGCCCTTGCAGGCCCAGCTTCTAATTTATTAATGGCCGTCGGTTGGGCATTAATAGCCCGGCTAGGGGTGATAATAGGTGCGCAAACCGAATCCATTTCATTACCGCTTATCTATACGGGAATTGCCGGCATTTCAATTAATCTGGTTTTGGCAATGCTTAATTTATTACCTATTCCGCCATTGGACGGCAGCCGGATTCTGTCGGGCATTTTGCCCAATTATTGGGCATGGCAATATAATCGATTGGAGCGCTTCGGCTTTATTATTTTATTGGTGCTGCTATACACTCATGTTTTGAATTTGATTTTGGAATATCCTTTATATATTGCACAGCAAGTGTTTTTTTCAATTGCCGGATTATAGCTTGTTTTTTGCCTTGGTTCTTACTACCGGCTTTCTTTTTTGTGCTCGCAAAACCAGAGTTTTGAAATGAGCGAGAATGCAAACCTAGACACCACTGAAGTTCTAGTCCCATCGCCAGTCTTTGCAATGGTTAATGGCGCACCTTTTAATAAGCTACCTGACGATCTTTATATTCCACCGGATGCATTGGAAGTGTTGCTGGATACTTTTGAAGGTCCGCTGGATTTATTGCTGTATCTGATACGAAGACAGAATTTAGACGTTGTTAACATACCGATAGCCATGATTACGCATCAATATATCGCCTATATTCAAATAATGGGGGTATTAAATTTGGAGCTGGCAGCAGAATATTTAGTAATGGCCGCGCTGTTGGCGGAAATCAAATCAAGAATGCTATTACCTAGGCAAGCAGAAGCTGAAGAGGACGAAGAAGATCCTAGAGCAACATTGATCCGCCGGTTGCAGGAATATGAGCTAATGAAAAATGCAGCTGAAGAAATTGATCTGTTGCCTAGAATTGAACGTGATATATTTGCAGTTGGTGTCGATATTTCGGCGCTAAGAGATGTCGAACAAAATTTACCTGATATCCAGTTAAAAGAAATGCTGCTGGCATTTCAGGATGTACTTAAAAGAGTTGAGCAGCTCAGTCACCATCATATTACCAAGGAGCCTTTATCTGTCCGTGAACGCATGTCAGCCATTCTGGAAAACCTTAAAGGAGCGGATAGTCTCCTTTTCTCGCAACTATTTATCCGAAAAGAAGGTCGACACGGAGTCGTTGTCTCGTTTTTGGCCATCCTCGAGCTCAGCAAAGAACGACTCATCGATATTATCCAATCAGAACCCTTTGCCGAAATACGTGTCAGAACCGCCACTGCCGCCACCGATAACTGAGCCTTCGCCATCATCCTCCGTAACTGAACAATGTGAAATTAATGTGGAAATTAAACGTGTAGTTGAAGCAATCTTATTTGCTGCAAATCGTCCTATGACCTGCAAGCAGGTTCAACAGGTTTTTCCTGAAATTGAGCAGCCGGAATTACAGGAAATACAGTCGGCTATTGATGCAGTCAAAGAGGACTATCGATTTAGGCCGGTTGAATTAAAACAGGTTGCCAGCGGTTACCGTTTTCAGGTTAAAAAGGAACTATCGCGCTGGGTATCGCGGCTGTTTGAAGAAAAACCGCCAAAATATTCAAGGGCCTTATTGGAGACGCTGGCAATTATTGCCTATCGTCAACCGGCAACACGCGGCGATATTGAGGATATTCGCGGAGTTAGCGTCAGTTCAAGCATCATTCACACTCTGCTTGAGCGCGAGTGGATTCGAGTGGTGGCGCACAAAGAGGTGCCGGGCAGACCGGCTTTATACGGTACGACCAAACAATTTTTGGATTATTTTAATATTACATCATTAAATGAACTACCGACATTGCAAGAGATTCAGGAACTTGGTATGTCATTAGATGAGTCGTCGTTAGATGATCCTTTGTCAGATAATGCGCAACAACCCAAGCAGGTAAAAAGTGAAGAGCAAAAAACAACCGAATAAACCACTGAAACCAGCGAGTAATTCTGCGAAACAACCGAGCAGATCACCGAAACCATCGAAAAACTCAGCACAACCGACACCTAAACAAAGTGAAAGTAAGGCAGTCTTAACGCCGAAAAAAATTAGTTCCTCTCAATCCGTCGACGGCGAACGCATTCAAAAAGTGCTGGCACGCGGCGGTGTCGGTTCCCGGCGAGAAATTGAACGCTGGATTGATGAAGGTCGGCTCAAACTTAACGGCAATCCGGTTAACTTGGGTGATCGATTGAAACCGGGCGATCATTTACTGGTTAATGATCGGGTTGTTCACTGGGAAAAATTTGCCGAGCAACCTACCCAAGTGCTGCTTTATCATAAACCTGTCGGCGAAGTGGTTACGCGTCGCGATCCGGAAGGTCGTCCGGTGGTGTTTACCCAATTACCAAAACTGGCTATCAGTCGTTGGATAGCAGTTGGTCGTCTTGACATTAATACGTCGGGATTATTATTGGTCACCAATAACGGGGAACTGGCTAATCGATTAATGCATCCGTCTACGCAAGTCGAACGTGAATATGCAGTACGTATTTTAGGCGAGGTTTCAGAATCTACTCTAGCAAAACTTAAGCAGGGAGTTGAGCTTGAAGACGGTAAAGCCAAATTTGACGAGATAAGATTTTTCGGTGGTGAAGGGGCCAATAAATGGTACAACGTCATCGTTGCTGAAGGTCGCAACCGATTGGTAAGGCGATTATGGGAGTCGCAGGAAGTTACCGTCAGTCGTCTAATGCGTGTGCGATATGGACCGGTGGTCTTGCCGGAGCGCTTAAAAGCAGGTTCGTTTTATGAGTTAACCGATAAAGAACTGGAATTACTGTTTGAATTTGCAGGGATGCCGACTGAAAAACCAACATATAGCGCCAAACCTGAGTTTAAAGCTTATAAACCTGGTAAACGTTAGCTGGTTAGTTGACTGTGGTTCAACCCGACATTGCCGTTGATTTATTTAGCCGCGACAACTTGGTTTCTTCCGTTGTGCTTGGCTTTATACATTGCTTCATCAGCCCGTTTGACGAAAGACTCGGCAGTATCATCGCTATGAAGAGTGCTGACACCCAAGCTTGCAGTAAGCTTAATGGTATCTGTTAATGGCCAATTAAACTGAGCCAAAAATGGCCATTAATTTTGAGCCACTTTTTCAGATTTCTTTTTAACAATGAATCTGAGACAGTCCCTGATTTTTATTCAAGGACTGTTATGAAGGAGTGGATTGTGATCCA
>JADHTX010000260.1 GCA_016784875.1 Methylobacter sp. | reverse complement strand
TCAACCCAATTCATACCCTCAACTCCTCAAAGTTGCGGGCAATATTTACCGCTAGCTCAGTTACTTCGAACGCTGGTTCCCAAGCTCCTGCTTGGTAACCCAGTGGGCGAAGCTCCAGCTTCGCGACTCGGGAAGCTGGAGCTTCCGACACCGAATTCCCAAGCTGGAGCTTGGGAACTAGCAACATGAACAGCTTGGTCACTAGCGAAAAGTGAACTAGCGTTCTCAGCCAAATAGGCCGAAACCGTCTCGTTCCCACGCGCCGCGTGGGAATGCAGTCTAGGCGCGCTGCGCCGCGAACGGTGCGTTGTTGACCCTGTGTCAAACATAAACTTTTCCACATGCAGGACGCAGCGCGTCCTGTACTGCATTCCCACGCGCCGCGTGGGAATGAGGGAAGCTGGAGCTTGGGAACTAGCAAAGTTAATTCCTGCGACAGTGTCGCCAGAATCTGATTACCATAGGTTGTTCGACCCTTGATAAGTAATTCGTGCTGAATTCGTAGACCAATATGCCAATAAAGAAGAGTAAGAGAACTATTCACATAGCTAGTAACACGTTGACGGCTTTGTTCAACCAATAGCTGAATATCACTGAGGGCTGCATCCATGTTCAGCGAATTGGATAGCTCTTGGTTCATATCCCCAACTCCTCAAAGTTGCGACCAATCTGCGCCGCCAGTTCCACCGCTTCTTCGTTCAGCCCTTTCAGCTCAATATGAATATCGCGCAGGGTTTCTTCAAAGTCGAAGTCTTCATCCACTTGTTCCGGTGCAACGCCGACATATCGGCCCGGCGTTAAACTCCAGTCGGCAGATTCGATAGTCTTGATGTCCACCAGTTTGACCAAGCCTTCCACATCCGCCAGCTTGCCTTCGGGAAAGCGCGACAACAGCCAGTGCGCTTGTTTATAAAAGTAACGCACCAGCTTCAGCTGCTCGACGCTATGCTTGCGCCAATGCTCTATTTTCTTATAATTGCGTTGCAGCAAACCTCGCGCCTGATTGAGGTGCTTGATGTCGTTTTTTAACCGCTTTTCTTCTTCAATCTGCTTAACCTGCTTTTGCAGATTCTTCCCCTGTACAACACCAAGCGCCTCAATTTGCTGTTCTAGCACGGTAACTTTAGTTTTGAGCTGTTCTACCGCCTGTTGGGTTTGATTGCCGACCAACTTGCCGATATGGTCAACGGTCTTGATCAGGTCGCGGCTGGTTTCTATCAACGGCGCAAGGCTTTGTTCGCGTTGAATAACGGTGGCTACATCCTGCCGACCTGTCAACGGCACAAACACCATACTTGCTGTCTTGAAGCGCCCGACATCTTCGCGCAGCTGGTCGAGTTGCGGCTTCAATTCATCGTCACCAATCTGCTCGACCTCATCCAAAGTGCGAATCTGGCGTTGCAGACTGACCATTAACCAAGCAAGTCCTCGCTGTTGTTTGCTCGGAAGCAAGCTATGGTTTAGACAAGCCAAGGTCTCGTTAAGATAACCGACCACCAACTCGACAAAACGCGGCTCTTGACCACGATACAGCCAGACTATCGCGCTGAGGTTTTGCAGTTGCTCCGGGCTAAAGTCCATGATCTTGCGGGTAACTTTACGATAGACGTTACGCGCATCGATCATCAGCACTTTGTCTTGATGTTGCAGCGGCTTGGCTTTGTTAAGAAACCACAATTGACAGGGTACGCTTCGGGTATAAAAGAAGTTGCCGCGTATGTCGATCATCGCATCGACATGACCGCTCTTGACCAGTTGCTCGCGTACTTTGGCTTCGTCACGCCCGGCGCTGGACGATTGCGACGACATGACAAATCCCGCCCGGCCGGTTTTGTTTAAATAGCTGTAAAAATATTGAATCCACAAGTAGTTGGCGTTAGATACTTTTTTGCTTTTGTTAATGCCGGGCAAGCCGAACGGTAAGCGCGGATCATTCTTGATTTTCTCGGCATCGACTTCATCGACATTGAACGGCGGATTCGCCATCACATAATCGACGTTGCCGAACAGGCCGTCGTGCGGATCGTTGTAGTAGGTAATGGCCGGTTCGCCGCCGACGATTTTACCTTCCAGGCCGTGGACAGCCAGGTTCATTTTGCCTAAGCGGGTGGTGACGCGGTTTTTTTCGTGACCGTAAAAAGTGAGTTGATGCGGATTTTGCTGGTGCTGCTCCATAAAATGCGCACTTTGCACAAACATACCGCCCGAACCGCAGGCAGGATCGAAAATCTTGCCGTGGTCGGGCTCGATCACGTTGACGATCAACTGTACCAGGGAAACCGGGGTGAAAAACTCGCCGTTATCATGTGCGCCTTGGTTGGCGAATTCGGTTAGAAAATATTCGTAAATGCGGCCAAAAATATCGCCGGTGGCTGTTTTCAGTTCATCCGGATTAAGGGCGCGCAACAACTGGCCGAGAACATCGTTGGGAATGGTGCGGAATTCCTGCTTGGGCAGTTGACCGCGCAAGTTGGCGTAATCGGCTTCAATGGCTTCCATGGCCTGAGTGATGGCTTCGCTACGGTCATCGGCATCGGTGAGCGCTACCAGCGTATCGAACTGCGCTTCCGGCTTTAAGTAAATTGCGCTTTTTTGGGAAAAATCCTCTTTGCTGAGTTGGCGAATTTTGCCGCCCCGGCTGGGCAGGTTGGCGACAATTTCATCTTTAACCGATAAAAACCTGCTGTAAGCATGGCGTAAAAAAATCAGCCCCATGACCGGTAAAAAGTATTCGTTACTCGCCAACTCCGAGTTGCCGCGTAAGGTGTCTGCGGCTTTCCACAAACGTTTTTCAATTGCTTCGATATTTTCCAGCTGAGCCATGATCTATTGTATTTGCGTTTTAGGGATGGTTGCCTAGCCCTCAATCTTTAAGGGTAGGCGAACCTAGCTCGGTGCATTTTAGCATTCCCGCCCCGCAAACTTTCCGCTAAATATATCTCTGTTACCTTGGCGGTTAAGAAGTTTTACCGCACCATAATGATGCATAATGCATTTTTATGGTGCACGTTATCGGCTAAGCATCCGCCTTTTTCCTCTCCATTGCCTAAATGGCATATCATTAAGCGACCTAAGCCGCTATGGCATACAACATGCATTTCCAGACGTAACCTTATTCACTGGAAATTAATCATGTCATCACAACGCCTTAACCTGTTCTCCTTTTCAGGGAAAACCAAAATCCTCCACATGAGCTGGATGGCTTTTTTCATCAGCTTTATGGTCTGGTTTAACCATGCCCCGCTAATGATGGTGATCGCTAAAACGCTGGACATGAGCAACTCGGAAATAAAAACCATCCTGATTTTAAATGTCGCATTGACCATTCCGGCACGGATTGTGATCGGTATTTTAGTTGATAAATTCGGCCCAAAACGCACCTTTTCAACACTGTTGGCCGTCGGCAGTTTGCCCTGTTTTATGTTTGCCTTTGCGACCAGTTTTGAACAACTGGCGCTGGCCCGTTTTTTATTAGGCTTCATCGGTGCGGGTTTTGTGATCGGTATCCGCATGGTCGGCGAATGGTTTCCGGCCAAACAGGTGGGCATTGCCGAAGGCATTTACGGCGGCTGGGGAAACTTCGGTTCGGCTGCGGCTGCAATGACTTTGCCTACGCTCGCCTTGATTTATGGCGGCCCCGAAGGCTGGCGCTATGCGGTTGCAAGCACCGGTGTTATCGCTCTGCTGTATTCGGCGATCTATTTTTTCAGCGTGTCCGACACGCCTAAAGGTTCGACTTATTTTAAACCTAAAAAAGCAGGTGCCATGGAAGTGACCAGCATTTGGGATTTGTTTTTCTACATCGTGATGAACATTCCCTTATATGCCACATTGACCTTATTGACCTGGAAATTATCACCCGAAGGCGTTAGTTTATTATCCAACTTTGCCGCCATCTGCTTTTATATCGGCATCTGGATCTTGTTTTTCTATAATGTGTACAAAATCGTTCATGTCAATGAGGAACACCTGCAACAACCGATAGATAAAATCCATCAATACAAATTCAAGCAGGTTGCCATTCTGGATCTTGCCTATTTGATTACCTTCGGCTCAGAACTCGCCGTGGTTTCGATGTTGCCGATGTTTTTCTTTGAAACCTTCCATGAATCTAAAGGTATTTCGATGGTTGAAGCGGGCTTACTGGCATCCGGTTTTGCTTTTATGAATCTGGTTGCCCGTCCCGGAGGCGGCTGGATCAGCGACAAATTCGGTCGTAAACTATCATTAACCATTTTCATCTTAGGACTGTCTGCCGGTTACTTTTTAATGTCGCAAATCGATTCGGAATGGTCCGTGACGCTTGCAGTCATGCTTACCATGTGTTGTTCTTTCTTTGTGCAAGCGGGTGAAGGTGCCGTATTTGCGATGGTGCCCTTGATTAAACGACGGATGACCGGTCAAATTGCCGGTATGGTCGGTGCCTACGGTAATGTGGGCGGGGTATTATTTTTGACGATATTATCTTTCGTATCGCCTTCAGCCTTCTTCGTAGTGATTGCCGGCGCCGCTTTGTTGGTACTCATTGCCGTGCAGTTTATCGATGAGCCGAAAGGCCATATGACCGAAGTTCAGGAAGACGGCACCATAGAAATGATTGAATTGAATTAGACCGGGTGTGCATTGTGAAAAGAGAGACCGCAAAAAGTATTACCTAAATCAAGTTGAAAGACTATTAACCACAAAGGACACGAAGAAAATAATTTCTTTATTCAATACCTTAAAAACTTCGTGCTCTCCGTGTTCTTCGTGGTTATTCTTGTGATTTACTATAACCTCGTACCCATGCGCTACGTGGAAATACTGCATCAAAGCGCTACGTTGAGAAATAGCCAGAGACAAAATTCACGCCCACTTTTTGCCTTAATATAACCCATGCCAAAAAACACACTAAAAATCAGTATCGGCTCAGCCAGCGATAAAGGCATTAAAGCGGATAATGAGGATTTTTTCGGCTCCTTAATCCCGGAAGGCTCGCAACTGACCCATAAAGGCATAGCTGTTGCCATCGCTGATGGCATGAGCGGCAGCGACGCCGGAAAACAGGCCAGCCACTGCTGTGTGATCAGCTTTTTAAGCGATTATTACAGCACCCCGGATTCCTGGTCGGTAAAACATGCCGGGCAGAAAATTCTATCCGCAACCAATTCCTGGCTATACAGTCAGGGCCAAATCCGCTATGAATCGACCAAAGGCATGGTCAGCACACTCAGCATCATCGTTTTAAAATCGACCACGGCGCATATTTTCCATATCGGCGATACCCGAATTTACCGTTTACGGCGAGGTAATTTTGAGCAGATAACCCGCGATCACCGCATCTGGGTTAAAGAAAAAAATTATCTTAACCGAGCCATGGGCATAGAGCCGCGCCTGGAAGTCGATTAT
>JADHTX010000259.1 GCA_016784875.1 Methylobacter sp. | reverse complement strand
AGCAGGATTTATGCCGATAAATACTTCTAGTGTAGCTCTTGAGGACGAGAAAGAATGCATTTTTAGGATGCATGAAGATAACAGATGCCTCCTCTACAATGGATTAGGTAAAGCAATACAGTAAAGTGGGAATTGCAGAGAACATGAAATACTCATCTTAACGTTTCCTCATAAACCTTATGACTTCGTCGCGCTATAATTCAAATAAGATTTTCAGCAACCATATAATAACCACAAGTCATTGAGTAGGGGAATTTGGATTTGGATTTGGATTTGGATTTGGAGCCAACTCCGAAGCCGCCGCTGTCACGCCCAGCCAACTGTATACCCGCTTAACAAGCAAGCCCTCATCATGCAAATAAGCGTGTCCCTCATCATTGATTTTAATCTGCCGATAACCGGTATTTTCTTTTGCCGCCAAGCGCCGGCCTCTGGCGCTGCCAACAACATCCGCCACGTCTAATGCACCATAAATATCCAGTAACGGGACCTTGATCTTCTTGATAAAATCCAGCGTTTTAGCCGCCTTATTTTCGGTCGTCGGCACCGACAAGCTAATTGTTACCAGAGCCAAAATATCTGCCGCAGACTCACTGAGCGCGTACATCCCCATCAACCCTCCCAATCCATAACCAACCACCACAACATTTTCTGCATCATTGCTCTTGGCATAACTAATTCCGGCCTGAATTCGAGCCGCCGCCTCTGGAAATAATCCATAATATTCCTCAATTGAAGCGCCTATTTCCCTAAGCGGCATTTGCAATGCAAGTGTTGCCCAGTTATGCTCCGGCAAATAAACCCTCAAACCGTATATCAGTTGCCTTTGGTTGGGATGTCCGCCCATATCATGGAGGATAATAACAGTGCCTTTGCTGGTGAGCTTTTCTGTTTCAGTGTATAGACCAAGGAATTTATTTCCTTCGGACTCTAGCCATACCGCTTTACCCATTGCCAGTGTTTTATTAATGCCATCAGCAAATTCGCTTTCTCGCTTTTCATCGCTAGCCCAGCACGTATCCCCCAGATACTGAACCAAACATAATATCCAAAAAACAGTTATTAGAAACTTCATTGGCGCACGTAAAAATCGCTATCCCGGTATAAATCATGCATATGCCGTATCAACACCATAATGATCGACGCGATAGGCAATGCCAGTAGAATACCCAAAAAACCGAATAATTGACCTCCAGCCAATACCGCAAACATCACAGCAACCGGATGTAAGCCGATTTTATCGCCCACTAACATCGGAGTTAACAGCATACCTTCAAGCGATTGCCCGATAGTAAAAACGATGACAACCGGCACCAGCTGCACTAGCTCATGAAACTGTGCCAAAGCTGCAATGCAAGCCATTACGATACCGACGATAGCCCCCAAGTAGGGAACGAAACTGACCAACCCAGCCAACATACCTATCAACAAAGCCAAGTCGAGACCCGTCATCCACAGCCCAATACTGTAAATACAACCTAAGGCCAGCATTACATAAAACTGCCCCCTGACAAATGCCGACAAAACCGTATCAACTTCGCCCGCCAGTTTTGAAGCAGTGGGCGCTATACGTCGAGGTAATAAATCATGAATTTTGACAATCAGACTATCCCAATCGCGTAATAAATAAAAAGTGACTACGGGAATTAACAGCAAATTCATTACCCACTCTGCCAGCACTCCGCCGGAATGGGAAACCGAACTCATAATTGTCGCAGCAATTCCACCGGCTTGTTCCCAGTGGCTTTTAACGAGATTAATGACCTGCTTGAGGTTCACCGGCCTGATACCGAGATGGAATCGGCGTTGCACCCAGGGAATAACGGTCTCATTGAGCCATGCAACATACACCGGCAAGTTACTCAAAAAACGCTCGACCTGATATTCCAACAGAGGCACCAGCAGCAGTAAAACCAGCACCAAAATCAAAGACATCACGGAAAAAACCACCAGCACAGCCTTGGTTCTGGATAATCGATAGGCTTCCAGTTTATCGGTCAGAGGATCGCCTAAATAAGCCAACATCGCTGCAAATGCAAAAGGCATCAATATGGAGGCTAACAGGTAAAGCAGCCAGATCGATACTGAGATAAAAGCGAAAACCAACCATTTTTGTGAATCAGTCATTACACATCCTTAACATATCTACCCAAATGAATCAGCAGCTTTCAATCACCGCCGCAACCGCCCCCGCAATCAGCGCCTCCATCGCCGCCACAACCTGACAAATCATCAAATAAATCACTCAGGCCGCTGAAACCAGACTCCTTATCCGAACCACCTGAGGAACCGCTACAACCGGAAGAGCAGCCTATATGACTGGCGCAATACCCAGCTACGGGACTCTGCGTACAATCTAACTGATAAATAAAGCCATGATCTATATTCAGCAAACCATCCATTGCAAAAATCAGCGGTAATCGAGACGGTTTTTTAGGATTAATGTGTTCCAATGCGCATGCCAACCGCCATGACCGCTTAATGCCTTCCCTCGCTAACGTCGGAGTGGCCATGGCCTCGGTAGGCGTATGATGTAAAAAACGCCCCAGCGCTTTATGACAAAACCGTTCATAGATACGGGTAGATAGAATAAATTCATGCCAAGCATCATCAATGACTTGAGACGGCATCGACACCATACGTTTTTTAGCACGGTGACATATACGAAAATACTCCCTCAAACCTTGAAAAACCATATCAAGCTGCTGTTCGGTTAATTGAGGATACTTCAGTGATAATTTATGGCGTATGCCTTTATGAAAATAATATTGCTCGATATATTTAAGCTGCCTGGCTTTATTAGCCCTGACCGCAAAATAAATAAAACTTAACACGACTGCGCTGATAAGAACAAAATGCCAATTCATTGATGAAACACCATCGACTTACTCGCTAATATACAAGCCAATGTAGCGCGACACATCAGCTTGTAGAAATATCATCGCCTTTTCCTCAACTAACTACAACGACAGCAACAACCGTAACAATAAGAACTATGGTCAGCGCTAACAACAGAATACCTTTTTTGCTATTAAGTAAACTAGGAGCCTTGTCCTCCAGAATTTCCACGCCATCAATATATGCATTAACCGCTTTGAACTTACCCCGGTTATCTCTTGCAACTTGATAATAAATAACATCTCCAGTCACAGGTCGACGACTTGTACCCTTTAGAGCAGAAATATGTATAAAAATATCTTTTCCACCATCATCAGGGCTGATGAAGCCAAATCCCCGATCTTCTTTCCATGTTTTTAAAACGCCCTTAATCATTGTTTTTGTCATAAAAATTTCTTTTTGTTGTTTTACCTTATCTGCATGCAGATTAAAGGGTATAAGCCTTGTAGTATCTATTGTTTTACTGCTGTTTTAGACTGAACAAGCAAACAGCTAACTCGAATTGAATCATGCATATCTGCATAATTCAATTCGAATTCCATATAACCTAGATTTTTTTCTTTATGATGACTTTATCATCAATAATTAACTCCGATATCCCTCCCAAAGACGAGTGCAAGGTGCATGATGCGTTTTTGAATCCACCCTTATCGGCATTTTCACCCACCCACTTTAAGGTAAGATAAGTTTCCTTATCGCTTTCGGTTTCAGAAGTGGTATACACCTGCTCTCCGGTTACTTCTTTAATTTTCGGAGGGCATTTTTCATTTGCCATCATTTGCAAAGCAACGATAGCTCTAATCTTTGCTGCGGCTTCCATTTGTTCTACAGTTGAATCTTCTTTACTTGCACCGACCAACACAAAACCCATTATAAAAACGGTTGCAACAGCCATCATGATTTTTTGTACTTCAGACATGCTTTTTCTCCTCGTTGTGACAATCAGCTTTCATTTTACAGGTTGCCCGGCGCATTTACCTTAAAATTCTATGCGACCCTCCTATCCTCAACAACTATATTGTACCGATTCAAAGTTTCCATCATCTACACACACCAATAATACGTATCAAATAACCCGCATTTTAAAATTCAATGCCCTGTTCAGCCTTAATCCCTTGCTCAAACGCATGTTTTATTTTTGTCATTTCGGTTACGGTATCGGCAACCGCTATGACTTCAGGCGGAGCATTTCGACCCGTCAAAATTAAATGCGTCCAAGGCGGTTTTTGATCGCTAATAAAGTCGGCTATTTCCTGACCTGAAATCCAATTATAGCCGCAACAGTAATTAATCTCGTCCAGCAATACGACATCAAATTTACCTGACAGAATCTTAGCCTTGCTAAATTCCCAAATTTCCCGACTGGTTTTAATATCCTGCTCAGGGTTTTTAGTATCCCAAGTAAAACCGTCACCCAAGGTATGCCATTCAATATTTTCAAAACGTTCTGCGGCTTTTTGTTCGCCGGTTTGCCATTGCCCCTTGATATATTGAATAACACAAACCTCCATATCCCAGCCTGCGGCACGAAAAACCATACCCAAAGCACTGGAAGATTTTCCCTTACCTGTACCGGTGTTGACTAAAACCAACCCCCGCCTTCTATTTCTAGATTTCATAAAACTTATTCCGTGATTTTAATGCGCATAAAAGCACGCGTGTCATATAGTGACGGCATTATCGCCTGAATCGATTTCAAAACAAACGACTAGCCTTGGTAAGAGCAACTCATTGAGATATGATTTATGCACATAAAGGAATTAGATGAACTTAATAACCACGGTTAAACACAGCAAGAATACTAAAAAAATCAGCATGCTGCATTGAACCGTCATTTACCCATTGCATACCGACCTACACATTGACATCTATATGAATACAAAGCAATTTTTCGAATAAGGTGCTTTTGATTGCGCGTGCCATTTAAAGCAAGGGATAAAAACGCTTAGTTTTTGTAAATTTGTTTCAATATAACACCTGAAGTCAATACAAATATCTTCATGGTAAAAATAAATAATATTTTTTGGAACAGCCCAATAACTTATCCTGGCTTGGATAAGTCTTTCTAATCCCTTTTTGAATCGCCAAATGAAACAATTAAATGCGGAACACCACAAGACGCTTATGGCCTATTTCTATGATGCTTTGCACACAAAGCAAAGGCAGCCCCTTTAAAGGCTGTCAGGATATGATATTCCGTTAATCAACTTTTCGCATCACGGGCGCTTAAAACCTTAAACTCAAACTTTATAGCACGCTTCATCCATTGGTCGCATGACAGGCGAAGCTGCCAATTTTCCTGTATTAGCGCCTGGTTACACTCATTGGAATCTTTTAAATTAACTTCTATGACCAATACCTTCGCCAAACGCCAAAAATAATTCTTTCCTATAATGGGGCCAAAAAGATGATCAGAAAAGGTAGAATACAGGAGCCTTAAATCACAGCATCACCACGCTAATCTGATCATGAGCGAAATCATAACAATAC
>JADHTX010000258.1 GCA_016784875.1 Methylobacter sp. | reverse complement strand
AGCTTATCTTGACGGGTAAAAGTAAATCCGTTCGTCCTGAGCCTGTCGAAGCCTGTCATGAGCTTGTCGAATGGGATGAGCGGATTTACGCTGAGTTAAACAACTTTTACACGACATATCAATATTGACTGAGTACTAGAATTCAGGAAGTTACTGGGGAGCAGGATATGCGTATTTTTAATTTAAGACATTTTAGCGCAATCTTATTGTTTGTTATGTTTGCCGTGATCCTGTGGTTGCCGGTTCAGCAACGGGCATTCGCCGAACAAGGCGCTTCGCCATGGCCTGTTTTGCAATTGGATATCGACGGCGCTGTCGGCCCCGCGACCAGCGATTATATCCGCCGCAATTTCGACAAGGCGATGGAATCCGGTGTGAAGATGATCGTAATTCGCATCGATACGCCGGGTGGGCTGGATACTTCAATGCGTGAGATTATCAAAAAAATCATCGCTTCTCCCTTGCCGGTGGTCGGTTATGTCGCGCCAAGCGGTGCCCGTGCCGCCAGCGCCGGAACCTATATTCTTTATGCCTGTCATGTCGCCGCGATGGCTCCGGCAACCAATCTAGGCGCGGCGACGCCGGTGCAATTGATCGATATAGGCTCTTTGCCGAACCAAAACCGTAAACAGGACGCTATAGATTCGACTAAACTCAAGAACACACCCGGTCATGCCATGACCGAGAAAGTTATCAACGATGCGGTGGCTTATATTCGCGGTCTAGCCACATTGCGCGGTAGAAACGGGAACTGGGCAGAAAAAGCGGTGCGTGAAGCGGCCAGCCTGCCGGCGGAAGAAGCAATGAAGCTGCAAGTCATCGACTTGCTCGCCACTAATACCGCTGAGCTGTTGAATAAACTTGATGGACGCAAGGTCAATCTCTTGGGGCAGGAAATCGTTTTGCAAACGCGCGGCTCGGTTATCGAGAAAAGGGAACCCGATTGGCGCAGCAAATTGTTGGGAGCGATTGCCAATCCCAATATTGCCTACATCTTGCTGTTAATCGGATTGTACGGAATCGCTATCGAATTTACCCATCCGGGTGCGGTAGCTCCGGGGACAGTCGGTGCGATTTGTCTTTTATTGGCCTTGTATTCCTTTCAACTATTGCCGGTTAATTATGCCGGTATCGCACTGATCGTTTTAGGCCTTGGCTTAATGGTCGCCGAAGCGTTCGCACCCAGTTTCGGTATCCTAGGCCTCGGCGGTATTTGCGCCTTTGTATTCGGTTCTGTGGTTCTGATCGATTCCGAAGCGCCGGGTTTCGGCATCAATAGAGGCTTGATCGGCGGCTTTGCGCTAAGCAGCGCAGCGTTCTTTATTCTCGTCCTCGGCATGCTGCTGAAAGTACGGCGCAGACCGGTGGTCAGCGGTAGGGAAGAAATGCTCGGCGATATCGGTGAAGCCATGGAAGATTTTGCCGAAACCGGCATGGTGCGCGTACACAGTGAAACCTGGAGGGCTCACACCGACCGTCCGCTACATAAAAACGATAAAATCCGGATCACCGGCCTCGACGGCTTGCTACTGTCCGTCACCCCTTATCCATCATCGGAGAAACAATAATGTTCAGCTACTTTTTAACCATCTTCGGCGGCTTGGTTTTTCTGCTCTTGGTGAGCGCCTTCAGAATCCTGCGCGAATATGAGCGCGGCGTCATTTTTATGCTCGGACGCTTCGATAGAGTAAAGGGCCCCGGATTAATTATCGTCATTCCCTTTATTCAGCAAATGGTGCGTGTCGATTTGCGCACCGTGGTCATGGATGTACCTACTCAGGACGTAATTTCCCGCGACAATGTCTCGGTTAAGGTCAATGCCGTGGTGTATTTTCGCGTTATCGAGCCGGACAAAGCCATTATCCAAGTGGAAAACTTCTACGACGCTACCAGCCAATTGGCTCAGACGACTTTGCGTTCTGTATTGGGACAGCATGAACTGGATGAAATGCTGGCCGAGCGCGACCGCTTGAATCTAGACATCCAAACCATTCTCGATCAGCAAACCGATGCCTGGGGCATCAAGGTCTCTCTCGTTGAAATCAAGCAAGTGGATTTGGACGAAAACATGGTGCGCGCTATAGCCAAACAGGCGGAGGCGGAACGGGTGCGACGCGCTAAAATCATCCATGCGGAAGGAGAAATGCAGGCGGCCGAGAAACTGTTGGGAGCCGCTGTCATTCTGGCGCAACAGCCGCAGGCGATTCAGTTACGCTATTTACAGACTTTAACGGAAATCGCCGGAGATAAATCCACAACCATTGTTTTTCCTTTGCCGATTGACCTTCTCAAGCAAAAGTAATGTCGATTAATGACGTAAAATTAACCGCTAAACTTACGACACTCAAAGGAAATTTCAAAACCAATCCAAATAATTGGTTTCTATTACAACCACAAACAACTCGACCATCTGAACAGGCATCAGAAAAATTACCAGCCAATGCGCAATTATCAACAAACAGATTGCGATACTTGAAATTGACGGCTCTATGTGGACTAAAACTGAGTGTTAGCCACAGATCTACGCCAATAAAACATTCTGTTACGCAAGGTTAGCGCTTCACCGACTTTAAACTGCCCGGCATTAAGACATAGGTATCCCCCCTTCCCCCTTGAGGGAGAAGGAGCCGGCTCAACTTGCAACCTATTGAATTTATACTATACAAAGTTGCGTAGATACCTACGGTATTGAGATAAAAGCCGATATAACTTTCACGCGCTGCATAACTTTCAACGGGAGTCTTAAAACCCCAGCACTGCTTATTTACCTTTCGATCTTAACTTACTATAAAGGCCCTTCAGTTTTCCCGACTCTTTTTTAACTTCCTCATCAGGCTGTTGCTTATCCGATGGCAGCGGTTCATCCGATTTCAGGTCTGACCACTGCGGTTCTGTTTTAACCGGCTGTTGTTTTTTACCAAACAAGTTTTTGATTTTTCCCATCGATCCTTTAGCAGGAGTAACCGGTTGCTGGTCGATGTCCACAGATACAGAAGACGCCTCTTCAACCACAGGTTGAGACTCCATATCTGACACTATAGGCGCTGATTCTTCCTCAGCCACTTCTTCAGTTTTTGCTAATTCGATGGCGGCTTCTTCTTTTTGTCGGCTAGCCGCTGCATGCGCTTCTTCACTAACTTGAATGACTGGGCTAACCGGCTCTGGTTGCGCCACCAGGGATTCTTCAATAACAGGACTTTCTTCCATCGTCACTGGCTGCTGAAAAGCATTAACCGTCTTAACGGCTTCCTGTTCCAGAGCTACAGAGCGGGGCGCCTCTTCCTGATATTTTTTCAGGGTGTCGGATAAAACCTGTTGCGCGTTATCCTGCTGTTGCAACATTGATTTTTGTTGCTCGAATGCCTGCTCAAGCTTGGAAAGCTGATTGGAGTGGGTATCTAACGTCGTTTGCAGAGCCTTTATCAGCACATCTTTTTCAACCAGTTTTGCCGTCTCTGCCTTACAGGCTTGTTGTAACTCGACTTTTGCTTGTTGCTCGGTACGCAGACGCTCGGTTAATTGAGTAATGACTTTATTATGCTGCTGCCACAAGGCCTCTGCTTTAACATCCTCAGTAGCCAGTAATGGCCGTTCGCCCAAATCTAAACTTGTCGCCAACGTTTGAATAATCCCGGCAATTTGCTGGTTGCGTTGATAAATCAGCTGTTCCAGCGCCAAAGCCCGCTGTGCTTCACTTTGAGCGGTCGATTGGGCTTTTTCCATTTGAACAACAGTCTCCGCCAATTCCTCTTGACTGTGCTGTACCTGTTGATGTGCGGCATTGAGATTTTCATTACCGGCTTTCTCACTGGCGACTTTTGCTCTTTTTACAGAGGCAATTCGGATGCTGTAAAGCAAGGCCGTCAACAACCAAACAGCAGAGGCTAATGCCGCAGCGTACAACGGATTATTCAGAGTCAAAAGATACCACTCGGAAAGAAGCTCTTTGATAAAGGGCAGATATGTTTGCATAGAAGTTCCTCAATAATAAGACTGTTATATATTGTACAAGGAGCGCTATTTACGACGCTGATGTTTAATCAGCCCAAGTACAAGTTTTTTGTTGATTTTCCAGGCTTAGCTTAGCACTAATTCACCTTATATTTACAGGTGAAACTTGTTGCATTCGTAGGCTACGGGTTTGTCTTGGGGAGGGGTATTGTTGCGTTTTATTTTCAGTAAAACACATACCGCAATGGGCTGGTGTTTGATACTGTAAACTATTCAAGAACGGTTGGTGGCGATAGGTGGACTTGAACCACCGACCCCGGGGTTATGAATCCCAAAAACACCAAAAACCACAACACAATACAACAAGCAATAGCAATTAATTCAACAACTTAACTGTTTTTACTTGTTACCTATTATTGCCATTTATTGCCCTTTTTTATACTCAATTGCAACGTGAGTGCAACGTGAGAGTATAATACAAGCCTAGAAATAAAGCGGCCTTGCAGGTGTATCAGCACCAAACAAGGCCTTACCGATACTTAACAAACAGGGTTAAGCAATGGCTGAGTGCATTATATCAGAAGCCGGATGTTATCCCATAGAGGAAGGCAATCATGGCAACTATCACTAAGCGTCAAACCGCAGACGGAAAACCTTACTACACCGCACAAGTCCGACTGAAAGGCTATCCAGCACAGACCGCTACCTTTAATCGGCTTACCGATGCGAAGAAGTGGACGCAAGACACCGAGAGCGCAATTAGAGAAGGACGACACTTCAAAACCGCCGAAGCCAAAAAGCACACCGTGGCCGAAATGATAGACCGTTACCTATCCGGCGCAAAACTTACCAAGGTTCAAGATGACCACATCGGACTACACCTACGCCGCTGGAAAGAAGAAATCGGTTATATGTTGCTGTCCGATGTGACAGCCGATACTTTAACAATGGTTAAAGAAAAACTCTTGAACGAGCAAGTTAGAGGAAAGTACCGTAGCCCGACCACGGTACTGAGATACATGGCTTCGCTGGGTACGGCATTTAATGCAGCAATTCGGGATTGGGCATGGCTGGAAGAATCGCCGATGAAGAATATTAAAAAACCCAAGGCAGCGCGTGGACGTGTCCGGTTTTTGGATGATGGCGAACGGGAACGCCTGCTAATCGCCTGCAAGGAATCCAGAAACAAATTGCTTTATACGTGCGTGGTCTTGGCAATGTCCACCGGCATGAGACAGGCTGAACTTTTCAATCTTAGATGGTCGGACGTTGATTTAAAAGACGGCTTTTTAATTCTGCACGAAACTAAAAACGGCGACCGGCGGCGGGTTCCTTTGGCGGGGCATTGCTTGGCGCTGTTAAGGGAACATGCCAAGGTTAGGCGACTTGATACGCCATTACTATTCCCCGGTATTAAAAACCCATTGAACCCGATTGACCT
>JADHTX010000257.1 GCA_016784875.1 Methylobacter sp. | reverse complement strand
ACTTATATCATGGATAACCGGGTAGCCGGGTAACGCTAAGCAGTCTTACGATGAGCATTCTCACGAATAGAATTAATGTTTTTTTTATGTAAAATTGATTTCAAATTGAGATTGCACTCATGCAGAGTTTTTCAGTTCGGCAATGAAGGATCGGCGGCGTAAGAATAGCATAGGGATAAACGGGTAACGCTAAGTAGACTTACGATGAGTATTCTCACCAATAGAATAAATGTTTTTTTTATGTAAAATTGATTTCAAATTGAGATTGCACCCATGCAGAGTTTTTCAGTTTGGCAATGAAGTATTAGCGGCGCAAGCGGGAAGTTAAGATGGTTTTTTGTTCGAGAACAGTTAACCCTTTAGCCGATACGGAGATGCATTCGAATAGATACAGCACATAAAGACTTTGCCGAAATTGGCAAGAGCTTGCAAGACTAAAAAAATTCCACTCGGATTTTGCTCTAAGTGGAGTCAAATAGAAGGAGATGTATTTAACTTAAGGAGTTCCCCCGGACACAGACAGGTCGTGTGTCAACGAGGTAAGCAATTTTCGGCCTATTTATCATTTTAGGAGTACATCATGAAAACTTTAAACACAATATTGAAAGCCTTTTGGCAAGAAGAAACCGGCCTAACCATGGTCGAGTACGCAGTGGCGGGAACCCTAGTAACTTTAGGCGCGGCAGCGGCTTTCACAAGCCTTGGAACAGCCGTTACGACCCAAATCAACGCAATCGTCACCGCCCTATAACCGTAGTATTAGCCTGGTTAAACAGGCAAATACAGGCTAAACACTGGATGGACGTGTTTTGTCCATCCAGTCCTAAAAATGCGAAGTGGCGGGTTAATTTAGTTGCGACTGTTCTGCGCAAGCAGAAAAAAATGGATTTCTGCAAAGCTCGAACCGATTTAATCCGCCGCCAAGCAGGTCGTACTGATAAGTGTTCTTGTTCCTCTCTATTTTTTCAGAGCGAATGATGTGTCTATCCGCTCGCTCTGAAAAAATTGAAAGACGATTGGTATATGCGTTTCATCCTCCCCCCAAAAAACATGCCCCAGACAAACCTATCCTGAAAATAGGCTCCTACTTTAATCGTAAATCCGATTGTAACCGAAAAAAGTACAGCGTATTTATTAGCGAGTAAACCATCAATTCAAACTTAAAAAATACTTTAACTTTCCTTAAATAAGGACAGTCAAATAGCTTTGGATAGCGTCTTGACAAGAGCTCTTCCTGCCGTTTTAACAACTGCCGTTATCGATATGACTCGCCAAGGCGAGCTTAGTTTAAAGCCTGTTTTTATAGGTATTAGCGCGTATTTTATTGACACACTTTCTTTGCTAGAGTGTAAACCATCAATTTAAGCTTAAATTAAGCTTAAAAAGGACTTTATTTTCATAAATATTAAGGATATGCACATGACTTTGGATAGCCTACCAACGGGAGCTCTTCTGGCAATTTTGATAGCAGCTGCCTTTATAGATATGCGTCGTCACCGCCTGCCTAATGCTCTAACCGCGAGTGCCGCCCTGTTAGGGATAATTCTCCAATGTTGGCTACAAGGATGGAATGGGCTCTTAAACGGGTTAGCCGGTTTTTTCACAGGGCTGTTCTTGCTTTTACCCTTTTATGCCGCGCACTGGATGGGGGCTGGAGACGTAAAGCTGATGGCGGCAGTAGGAACCTTTCTAGGCTGGCCGGATACCCTGCTCGCTGTGGCTTTGACTACCGGCGCAGGTTCCATTGCAGCTTTAGGCTTTCTGGCCGCACAAGGCGGATTGATTGAATACGGTCGCCGCTACGGCTTAATGGCAAAATGTCTATTCTTCACCGGCAAGGTCGCTTATGTGCCGCCCACGCCGGGAGAATCATCCTCACTGCTTTTTCCTTATGCACTGGCCATTGCCCTTGGCACATTAACGACATTGGCATGGGTCGGACGATTGGATCCTTTCCTTGAAACATTAAGAGGCTTTGGCCATGCGTAACGATACCTTAACATCTGAAGACGAAACGATCCGGCAAGTCGCGCCGCGACCTCGTAACCTCGCCGAAACCGGACTAGCCCAGGATTTTCTTTGCGATTTACTGGCCAAGCATTGCTACTGGGGCGGTATTCTCAACCAGCAGCAATTGGTCGAACGAACCGCGCTGGCTTGGCCTGTTCTGGAAGGCTTACTCAATTTCATGCGCACATCCGGCTGTATTGAGGTACTCAGTCCCCACGATAGTTCCACGCTGCTGCGTTACGCATTGACCGAAAGAGGACGCAATCTGGCCTTGGACGCCCAGTTAAAAAGCGGTTACGTCGGCTACGCCCCGGTGCCGCTGGCGCTCTATGAACGCGTCGTACAAGCGCAATCCATTCACAAAAACGTAGTAACGCATCAAGATATGGCCCGAATTTTCGCAGATATTGTCATTCGGGAGTCGGTGCTCAACCAACTGGGGCCGGCGATGCACTCAGGCCGCCCCATCTTCGTCTACGGCCCGCCGGGTACCGGCAAGACCTACATCGGAATGCACCTGCTCGGTCTACTGGCAGATTCGATACTGATTCCCCATGCACTGGCGGTGGGCGATTATATCGTGCAGTTTTTCGACCCCTCCATCCATCATCCCTTGGCTACCGCGAACACTTCAGATCGGCTTATGCTGGATGAAGGTCACGATCCGCGCTTTATCCGCTGCCATCGTCCGGCGGTGATCACAGGCGGGGAATTAACTCTCGACATGCTGGAACTGGCACATGATCCAACGACAAAACAATACTTCGCGCCGCTGCAACTGAAGGCAAACAACGGCATCTACATGGTCGACGATCTCGGCCGACAACGGGTTGAAAGCACGGATTTACTCAATCGCTGGATTGTGCCGCTGGAACAGAAGCTGGACTATCTGACCGTAGGAAGCGGAACCCGATTTCCGGTGTCCTTCGATGTGGTGCTGATTTTCTCGACCAATCTCGACCCACTGGCACTCGCCGACGAAGCTTTCTTACGCCGACTCGGTTACAAAGTTCGATTCGATGTTCTCACTAAAGAGGAATACGAAGCCATATGGAAGCAGGTGTGTAGAAAGCACGCTATCGCATTCGACGCAACAACCTTCCGCTCTATCCTGGATCTTTACCGCCGGGAAGACAGACCGCTGCTGCCTTGCCAACCCCGGGACCTGTTGGGCTTGATCGTGGACCAATGTCGTTATGAAGGCGTCGCGAACCATATAACTAACGAACGCCTTACATGCGCATGGAACAGTTATTTTGTGCGTCCCGTAACCGCCCAGGCCGCATTTCCCGATCCGCCCGCACACTGCAAACCCGATAGTCAATTCCCACCCTCAAACCCACTTTCTATGGATAAGGAGAACAGAATATGTTGAACAGTAGAACGCTCATGCTCTTTTTTATGGCGCTGATTCTAGCCGTTGTCGCCGTCTTGATTGCACAACAATGGGTCAAATCCGTAGGAAATGTAGACATACCGCAAGTGCAATACAGTAAGGTGATTGTTGCCTCCATGGATATTCCCCAGTGGAAGAAAGTTGGAGACGCCGATGTGACTGAAAAAAACTGGCCGAAAGATACGGTAAGCAAAGACATGTTTACCGAAAAATCTCAGGTTATCGGCAAAGTCGCCATCAATAACGTGTTCACAAACGAACCCCTCAATTCGCGTCGCGTGGTAGACCCAAAAGGAGGAAATATATTTTCCCTGGGCTTCCCCGAAAACAAGCGCGCCTTCACCGTGCGCGTGAACGACGTGAGCGGAGTGGGAGGATTTCTGCTGCCGGACAACCACATTGATGTACTGGCCTCCAGAAAGCGGTCGGGCATAAGCGAGGAGGTTCTCACAGAAACCATCGCTCAGGACATCAAAGTTCTGGCAGTGGACCAAGAGTCGTCAACCAACGATAAGAACAAGCCCATTGTAGTTCGTTCCGTTACTTTAGAGATGACGCCGCAGCAGGCGGAAGATGTGTTCAATGCGCAACAGCAAGGTTCGATTCAGCTCTCCTTGCGCAATCCGACCGACAGGGCTCTACTCAAAAAACCGGAGATGATTGCTCACGCGGCACCACCTCTTGCACTAAAAACCAATGTAGCGAGAGGTAAAACTTTTACCGTCATCAGAGGGATGAATCGGAGCAAGGTTCAATGCAAAGGCTACATATGCTCGGAACAGCATGTTCAACCTTAAATACCGCATTGCACCAAACAACAATAAAAACAACTTAGGGAGTTAACATGACCAGTCTAATTAAACCCGTCACCCACGCAAAGCGCCGCATCATCCCACGTTACGCAGGATTTCTCGCCGCCTTGGTCTTGGCAGGGATGCCTTTTAGCCTTGCTCTGGCGGATAGCCTTTATAGGGTCGCGATGGGTAAAGCCAGCTTCGTTTCGCTACCTTCTGCAATCCACGGGTTCACGGTGGGCAACCCGGAGGTGGCCGATGTCACAATCCTGGATCCGACTCACCTCTATATTCTTGGGAAAAAATTGGGGAGTACCAATGTAATCCTCCTGTGCGGAAAAAGAAATGAACCCTGTGGGCGCAACCTCAATGTAGAAGTCACCCATGACTTGGACGGCCTAAAGAGCAAGCTGAACGAACTGTTCCCCGGCGAGTCTCCCAAAGTACTTTCATCGCAAGGTTCCATCGTCCTGGCCGGCCAAGTGTCCGGTCCGCAGAAAATGGACGCCATTTATAGAATTGCTGAGACATTTCTAACCCAAGACGAGCAGCAGCCCGGTTCTTCACCCGGAGCGCCCCAGGAACAGGAAAAGGGAATCAAAGTCATCAATCTCATGCAAATAGGCGGTCCGCAACAGGTCATGCTGGCGGTAACCGTGGCAGAAATCGACCGACGTTTGGCACGCGATTTCAAAGTCGACTTCTCGGCTATTGGAGGCTCCGGCAACTTCAGTTCCGGCGCGGTTGGCGGCAATGCGCTGGTCAGCGCCCTGTCAAATGCGGCATCGGTCGGAGCCAGCGTTATCAACCCCTACGGCATGTTTTTCCGGTTCATTGGTCGCGATGTCGCCGTCAAAACGGTCATCAATGCGGCCAAGGAAAACGGCCTGGCGAAGATTCTTGCCGAGCCGAATCTCACCGTCATTTCCGGCCAAGATGCAGATTTCCTGTCGGGCGGCGAATTTCCCGTCCCGGTGCCGCAAAACATGGGCGTCGGCGGTGCAAGTACCGTCACGATTCAGTTCAAGCCCTTCGGCGTCATGCTCAAATTCCTCCCGGTAGTTCTTGATACGGGGCGAATCAGCATGAAACTGAATATAGATGTCAGTGAAATATCTGCCGATAATGCCGTCTTGCTGCCGGCAGGAAACGGCTCCTTTGTCATACCCTCACTGACCAAGCGTAGCGCCAATTCCT
>JADHTX010000256.1 GCA_016784875.1 Methylobacter sp. | reverse complement strand
ATCCGTCATGCGGCGCTGAACATGATGCGACAGGCCCAAAAGAAACGGTTGTCCATCAAACGTATGCGTAAAGCGGCTGGCTGGGATGATTCTGTTTTAACAGATATTTTGGCTCAGGTTTTTTAATGAGGTGGCCCTGTCATTTGCCCATGAACGCCTATTTCCGACAATTTACCGGTTAGATTGATCTATAGCATACAACCTTAAATTCCTGCTCGTTGAAGCGGGGAGCATTTAGCAATGCGGTATCCAATCATTAATTCAGCGCCTTGGGTTTGAGCAAATTAATGCCTTTTCTTGGAATTCAGATTATTATATCGACCATTCTTGTCATGCGTGTAGGGGTGACGACTCGCTCTTGCACTGATACTTATCCACGATGATTTATGATAACGCACCATGAAACTTTATAAAGTATTATTGCTTTTGCTAGTGAATTCAGCTATCGCAAGCTGCGGCCAGCCCGGTCCGCTTTATTTGCCAAGTCAAGCGACACCGATTAATGTAAAATCGGAACCCGCCCCAAAACCGGAACCTCAGCCTGAAAAAAATAAATAAAAATGGATTATTTTAATTACCGAAACGGTGAGCTTTTCGCCGAAGACATTGCCGTTCAGGATATCATCTACAAATACGGTAGCCCTTGCTACATCTATTCAAGAGCTACGCTGGAACGGCACTGGACTGCTTTCGACCAGGCTTTTGGCAATCAAGCCCATTTAATCTGTTATGCGGTAAAGGCCAATTCCAACATTGCGATACTCAACCTGTTATCCCGCTTAGGCTCGGGGTTCGACATTGTCTCTCTTGGTGAATTAAAACGGGTTATTACCGCCGGTGGCGAGCCTAAGAAAATCGTCTTTTCCGGTGTCGGTAAACGCGAAGATGAGATTCTTGCTGCGCTAAAAGTCGGCATACGCTGTTTTAATATTGAAGTTAGCGGAGAACTGGATCGGATTAACCGGTTGGCCGGGCAATTAGGCGTGATCGCGCCGGTGTCTTTTCGGGTTAACCCGGATGTCGATGCCCAAACGCACCCTTATATCTCTACCGGTTTAAAAGAAAATAAATTCGGTATAGAAATTCAACAAGCCTTGACTGAATATCGCCGTGCAGCGGCCATGCCCAATATCGACGTAATAGGCATAGATTGCCATATCGGATCGCAACTAACCGAGACCCGGCCTTTCCTGGATGCATTGGATAAAGTTCTCGATTTGGTTACAACGCTTGAAGCAGAAGGGATTAAACTGCATCATCTGGATCTGGGCGGGGGATTAGGTATTTGTTATAAAGATGAACAGCCGCCAGAACCTGCCGAATATATCCAGGCGATTTTGACGAGATTGGGCAAAACTGATTTTGAAATTTTATTGGAACCCGGTCGTGCTATTGTCGGCAATGCCGGTATTCTGGTCACTCAGGTTGAATATCTTAAACCGACCTCCAATAAAAACTTTGCTATCGTCGATGCGGCGATGAATGATCTGGTACGCCCTTCTTTATATAGCGCTTGGCAGAATATTATTCCGATAAACCAGAAAAATAGTGCAGATGAATCAATCTGGGATATCGTCGGCCCGGTTTGTGAAACCGGTGATTTTTTAGGTAAAGAGCGTTCGCTTAAAATTGCCCAAGGCGATTTGTTGGCAATACGCTCATCCGGAGCCTATGGCTTTACCATGAGTTCAAACTATAATTCCAGGCCGCGTTTAGCCGAGTTGCTTGTTGATGGCAGCAGCCTATACGTGATCAGAGAAAGAGAATCGATTGCACAGCTTTGGGCCGGTGAGCATTTGTTACCTTAAGGGTTAGCGATGAAATTTACACCAGTAACAAAAAGAGGCTTTTTATAATCTGTTGCAGAAAAATACCCGCTGAGTAATCAGACTTTTGATTCAATTACATAACGAATATTCCGACAAAATGATCAATTTCACTAAAATGCACGGTCTCGGTAATGATTTTGTGGTCATAGACGCCATTAATCAGCATATCGACTTAACGCCCGAAAAAATCAGACATCTGTCCGACCGGCACTTTGGCATAGGCTTTGATCAGCTGTTGTTGGTTGAGAAGGCGGTAAGCGCCAATGCCGATTTCAAATACCGGATTTTTAACGCGGACGGCGGCGAGGTCTCCCAATGCGGCAATGGAGCGCGCTGCTTTGCCCGCTTTGTACGCGATAAACAACTGTCGGATAAGGAAGAAATTCGCGTCGATACCAATTCCGGTCAATTATTGCTGCGTTTTGATAACGACAACCAGATTACCGTCAATATGGGCGTTCCAAGACATTTGCCGACTGAAATCCCCTTGTTGGCCGAAGAAGAATCCCGGTTTTATACCGTGCTGGTTAATGATACTGAAAAAGCCTTCGGTGCCGTTTCGATGGGTAATCCGCATGCGGTTATTCAAGTCACAGATATAAAAACCGCGCCAGTGGCTGAACTGGGAAAAGCCTTGGAAAGCCATGCTTTTTTCCCGGAACGGGTTAATGTCGGATTTATGCAAGTCGTTGATCGCCAACATATCAAGCTGCGCGTGTTTGAACGCGGCGCGGCTGAAACCCTGGCTTGCGGTAGCGGCGCTTGTGCGGCCGTCGTTATAGGTATTGAACACAATCTGCTGGATCATACGGTCTCCGTTGAACTGCCCGGCGGAATATTAACTATTAAATGGCTTGGCCGAGGCGAACCGGTGTTAATGACCGGACCTGCTATTTCTGTTTTTGAAGGACACACCTACTATGAATGATTTAATCACGGAGATCACTTCAGCTCAAGTCGAAGACTATCTACGAAAACATCCCGAGTTCTTTCATGAACATTTGAGTTTGCTGGAACACATGAGCATCCCTCATCCAACGGGCAGTGCAGTTTCCCTGATTTCAAAACAGCTGGAACTATTTAGGAGCCGGCATCATGACATGGAAAATCAACTCACTGCGTTAATTGAAATAGCCCGGGATAACGACACTTCTTTTAACCGCATGCACAAACTCACTCTAGCACTGCTGGATGCGACAACTCTGGAAGATGCCGTCGCTAATCTTGATGTCGTTCTTTCAGAATATTTTTTGATTGATTTTGTTGCCGTGCGAATTATCAAACATAACTCGGATCCTGAGACGATTACCAATCTGTTTATTGATCCGGACAGTAAAGACTTGGAACCGTTTGCTAGCGAACTGGCCGGCAGTCAACCTAAATGCGGCCGTCCAACGATGGTTCAAGCAAGAGTTTTATTCGGCGAATCGGCATTTGAAGTAAAATCCTGCGCTATTATTCCACTCGCCTTTACTGAATTAGAAGGCATTTTAGCCATCGGCAGCCGAGAGGATGGCCGGTTTCATTACAGCATGGGCAATTTGTTTTTAAATCAGATGAGCGAAATTATAGGTACCCGGCTGATCACTTTGTTACAAGAACGCAAGCTTCGCCTACAGGATGTAGATGTGAGGCGCGAGCAGGAGCTTTAGCGTGCACCCTGACGCGGAACTCATGTTGACTGAATTTTTTACTCAGCTCACCGTTGAAGTTCGCGCATCGGAACACACCGTAAAAAGTTATCGGCGGGATATTAAACACCTGTCCAGTTATTGCACAGATAAAGGCATAACCCAGTGGGCCGACCTGCAACACACGACTATTCGAGCTCATATAGCCGGTCGGCACCGGAAAGGCCTGAGCAGTAAAAGCCTGCAACGTGAGCTGTCTGCGATTCGCAGTTTTTATAACTACCTGCTAAAAAAAGGTCTGGTCAGCGCCAATCCTGCCCAACATATTCAAGCACCCAAACAAACCAGAAAACTACCCAAAACACTGGATGTCGATCAATTATCCGGTTTACTGGAAGCCGGGGCGAGTTCGTTGCTCGAAATCCGCGATTTGGCCATGTTCGAACTATTCTATTCATCCGGCCTGCGCTTGAGCGAGTTATCGGCACTTGATTTAACCGACCTGGACTTGCCGGATAACTCCCTGACCGTACGCATGGGTAAAGGCGGTAAATCAAGAATATTACCGGTAGGCAGCAAAGCCGTTACGGCTATTGAAAACTGGTTACAACAACGAAGCATAAAAATTCCTGCCGCTGACTCTGCTTTATTTGTATCAACGCGCGGAACTAGACTTGGTCAACGCAACATCGAGTTAAGACTGGAACAATGGTGTAAAAATAAAAGCATTGCTGAACATATTCATCCGCACATGCTCAGACACTCGTTCGCCAGCCATTTGCTTGAATCCAGCCAGGACTTAAGAGCTGTTCAAGAACTGCTCGGCCATAGTAATATCAGTACAACCCAAATATACACCCACCTGGACTTCCAGCATCTGGCTGAAATCTATGATAAAGCACATCCAAGAGCCAAAAAAAAACCATTGTAGTGGCCTGAATCACTAAAAAACCTGCTAATATGTAACCAATTTTTCATATAGAAAAGCAGTAGGGTGAAATATTCTTCGGCCCTACAAAAAAACCTTTTTACGGGATTTCAAAAATGACGGCAAACGATACACTAAACGATATAAAATCTAAAGGGATACTCTGGGGATTTGGCGTTTTTACCCTCATTATAGTGGTCGTCTTGATCTTCTTGGGCGCTTGGTGGGGTAGGGAACCAGATCAATTTAATGTTATGGATGAAGCCATCAGTCGTGCAGAAGAAACCCACTCGACGGACAATATGCCTGTCGGCTACCTCTATACCAACACTCTAGCCCATATCGCCGAGATTTTAATGCATAAAAGCGGCGGCTATATTACCAATGATGTCGCACCTCCCGGCGTATTTCTGGACAATATTTCCAACTGGGAATATGGCGCATTAGTCATGCTGCGAGATGCCACAACAGCATTAAGAAATCACTTTGCCAGGGATCAATCCCAATCGGAGGAAGATCCTGACTTGGCGATTGCCGAGCCATATTTCTATTATGAAAACGACTCATGGGCTTTACCGTCAACAGAAGCGGAATATGAGAAAGGCGTAGAGGCTCTGCACAAATACATGGGCCGCCTGCAAAAATACGGAGGCTCGGTAAAAAAAGCGCAATTTTATTCCAGAGCCGATAATTTATGGCAGTACACCGAAGTGGTGATAAAACGTTTGGGTGGTCTGTCTACCCGACTGAGCGCAAATAATTCCAGCAATTACGGACCGGGGCTAACCGAGCTTGAGAAACAGGCCGCTCAAGAAAAAGGAACCCCCATAACAAAAGTAACTTGGCTGGAGATTGACGATGTCTTCTATGAAGCGCGCGGTGCAAGTTGGGCGCTATTACATATCCTTAGAGCCATCAAACACGACTTTGAAGACATACTATTAGATAAGCGAGCCATGCGTACTGTTGACATCATGATTAAGGCCTTGGAAAATGCCCTAACCCCTATTTTAAG
>JADHTX010000255.1 GCA_016784875.1 Methylobacter sp. | reverse complement strand
CACTTAAGGCGGGACAGTTTAAAGGTTAAGCCGTTCGTGGTGAGCCTGTCGAACCATGAACGGCTTAACCGCCCATCCTTCGACAAGCTCAGGACGAACGGTTAAGCCTTGCCTATTGTCCCGTCTTAAGTGGGTAGCCTATGTTTTAACAGCGGTCTGGATAATTCCAAATCATTAATAACCGGTTTGGAAACATAAAAAACGCCGATCACCTTTAGCCAGGAAGGCAACATACCGAGCGTAGTATGGGAGTAACCGTTGACCTCGCAATATTCTTTAACCAGTGTGCTTAACTTCGGTAGCTTGGTGTAACACACGCCGACAAATAGATGATGTTCGATTTGATAGTCCAAGCCCGACATCAAGAATTTACCATATCTGTTGGTCTGGATATTGATGGTGGTGGCGGTTTGTTTTAAGAAGAAGTCTGCCGAACTCTGGTCTTTAGCGGCAAATACCGCTTCGGGAACCAAATGAGAGGCTCCCAGGGTAAAGAACAATGCATAGGACAACAGCATGTTTCTCAGTAAGTAAAACAGCAGTACATCGGTCATTTCAAACCACAGGCTAGGCAAGACTATCCATAGAAAAATATGGAGAATGTGGCAGCCCAAATCAGCAAAATATCTTATCTCGGTTCTGTCCTTGCGCATCTTGCCCAGCAGGTAGGCCAGTCCCTGACGCTGTATGTCGAACGCCAGAAAGCCAATCACGATTGGAAAAATAATCCCTTGCAGGTATCGGTAATAAAAACCGTGTAAGCCCGGCGTATTTTCTTTTTCGTTCTTGATGACGGTGAAGAACGGGGCAAAATCAAAATCGAAATCATGGCCGACGATGTTGGGGTTTTTATGGTGAACAATATTGTGTTTATATTGCCAATAATTAACTGAAAATCCTAATATGACCACATCGCCGAAATAGGATAATAGGTTATCCAGTTTCTTGCTGTTGGTGCTGGCATAGTGTGCTGAGTTATGGGTATGCGTGCCTATGCCTAACAAGCCGACAAGCAATAAAGCTGTGGCTAGAAGCGCCAGCAATAAATGGCTGGATAATATGAATAACGTTATCCCTGCGGCTGTACAAATTAGATGCATGCATAGGTGCAATAGAACAATTTTGGTGTCTTTTTTATAAAGTCCGCGCGCTTTTATTTCTTTTTTTAATGCGGATATGCTGCTTAGATAATGCTTGTCTGGTGTATTGACACTAGTACTTTGTGTTGTTTCCATCTAAATTCGGTAGTTTATGAGTGATTAAAGTTAGAGCCGGAGGGGTGTCCGGCTCCATAGGTTGGGGTGGCGGTTGTTACCCTAACACATTAGTGACGTACTTTATCCAACTCTATCTTAGAACTTACCGTAGTAGCCTTCTTTAAGGGCATCGAATAGGTTGGCGGCACTGTGGATTTCGCCGTCGTATTCTACGTCTTCGTTGCCTTTAAACTCCATCACATGACCGTCTTCCAGGGTGAATTGGTAGGTGGTATTTTCCAGATCCGATTCTTTAACTAACACGCCCTGGAAAACTTCCGGATTAAAGCGGAATGTGGTGCAGCCTTTTAAGCCTTTGTCGTAGGCATACTCATAAATAGACTTGAAATCTTCATAAGGATAATCGGTCGGTACGTTGGCGGTTTTGGAGATAGACGAATCTATCCACTTTTGCGCCGCCGCTTGAATATCGACATGCTGTTTTGGGGTGACATCATCTGCGGAGATAAAGTAATCCGGCAGTTGTTTGTCGGCATCTTCGCTGTACGGCATCGCATCGGGATTGATCATTTCGCGGTAAGCCAGCAGTTCAAAGGAAAATACGTCGATTTTCTCTTTGGATTTTTTACCGGCGCGGATCACGTTGCGCGAATAATGATGGGCAAAGCTGGGTTCTATGCCGTTGCTGGCATTATTGGCCAGCGACAGGGAAATAGTGCCGGTCGGGGCAATGGAGCTGTGATGGGTAAAACGGGCGCCGGTTTCAATCAGCTCGGCTTGCAACTCGGGTTCTTCATTGCCCAGTTGCTGCATATAGCGGCTGTACTTGGCATGGAGCAATTTTCCGGGCACCCGGTCGCCGATTTTATGCCCGTCGGCAACCATTTCAGGGCGTTTATGCAACATTTCGCCGGTGACGCTAAACATCTGATCCATCATCGGAGCCGGGCCTTTTTCTTTGGCCAGCGCAAGTCCGGCTTTCCAGCCTTCTACGGCCAGTACTTTGGTGACTTCTTCGGTAAATTCCAGTGATTGGGCATCGCCGTAACGCATGCCCATCATGGTAACGGTTGATCCCAAGCCCAGGTAACCCATGCCGTGGCGACGTTTGCTGGTGATTTCTTCGCGCTGCTGGGCCAAGGGCAGGCCGTTTATTTCAACCACATTGTCCAGCATACGGGTGAAGATTTTGATGGTTTTACGGTAGTTGTCCCAGTCGAAATGTGCGTCGTTGCTGAACGGTTTTTTAACGAAGCGGGTCAGGTTGATCGAGCCGAGAAGGCACGAACCGTAAGGCGGCAAGGGCTGCTCGCCGCAATTATGCGCATGTAAGCCGTTGGCGTCGAAGGTGTTGATGCCGGGAACTTGTATGTCGAATACATCTTCGCAGCCATCAGGTGTGATCGATTCAATCGTCGCGGTAAAACGTTCCCGGTTTAACGACCTGCGGTAATTTTTTAACGCGAATTCCAGTTGTGCGGCTTTGTTGCTATCGGTAAAGTTGATTAATGCTTGATAAACGGCAAGATTATCACCGCTGATAACCAGTTCATGTTGAACTGAAATTTTATAATCAGCGACACCGCCTTTACCGTCAGGCAGTTTAGTTATGCCTGCCGGGCGACGGTTGCGATAGAGGGTTGAGTTGATGCCCAAGCGAAGTAACATACGCTGTACGGCTTCCAGGCGAGGAAGATCCGATTGCGCCAGACGAACACTGATGCCTTTAGTTTGGTTGCCTTGAACGGAACCGTCGGCATCAAAAAAACCTTGTAAAAACCCTCGGTAAAAATTGCTGGATGCGGCTTCGATGGGGGCATCGATACATTTATTTCCGGGCGCCATGCCAAGCTCTGCCGCCAGTGTTTTTAGCTCGGCAAAACTGAGTCGATATTCGTTTCTCCCAGTTATTTCAGACCAGCCTTTGAAGTCGCTACGGGTATTAAATTCAGCCGTGGTCAGCATGACTTTATCCATAATGGCATCAACACCGGCATTTAAGGTATTGATGTCGCTATTGATGACTTGCGCGGTTTTCCAGACAGACAGCACGGCCTTATCTTCTTTTAAGGTACCGTCACCGATTAACAAGCCGATGAGATAGCCTTGATTCTCGCTGTATTTTCCCTGCCAATGATTATGTTGACGGTGGTTGTTAAGCAGCACCTGATCGCCCGCATGGAGTTGATCGGCAGCACACCATTCCGTTTCAAGGTTATAGCGATCCAAGCGGGTTATTTTGCGCACCCGGTGGTCGGCAGTCAGGCGCAAGCTAAAACCTTCTTTGGTTCTTAGTTTAAGTACGTCTTTGGTGGCGGTTTTGAAGAAGCCTTCAGCCGCCGATTGATGGACTTGACCATCGACTAATACGTTGATTTGTTGCCCCAAGATGGCGTTGACCTGTTTTGGGCCTAGTTCTGTTTGAACCCAGGTGTCGCCTGTTACGCAAGGATTGGTGGCGCGGATTTTCTCGCAAAACCAGTTGTTGTTCATCTCGTTGACTTTGTCGATCAGGATAAATCCCGGTTCGGCATAGTCGTAAGTCGAGCTCATGATGATGTCCCACAGACGACGGGCAGGCATGGTTTTGCTGATTTTGCAGGCGACCATGCCGTCGTCGTTAAGGATATAGCCGTCGATGTAGGGCAAATCGCGCCAGACGATTTGCTTGCTGTCGGTCAAGTCCAGGTTGTCGAGTTTGACTTCTTTTTCGGTGACCGGAAAGGACAGCGACCAAGGCAGGTCGTTTTTTACCGCTTCGACAAATTCGGCGGTGATTAGCAGCGACAGGTTGAACTGGCGCAATCGGCCGTCTTCGCGCTTGGCACGGATAAATTCGACGACATCGGGGTGACCGACATCGAAAGTCGCCATTTGCGCGCCGCGTCTGCCGCCTGCGGACGATACGGTGAAACACATCTTGTCGTAGATGTCCATGAACGATAACGGGCCGGAGGTGTAAGCGCCTGCGCCGGAAACATAAGCGTCTTTAGGGCGCAATGTTGAGAACTCATAACCGATTCCGCAACCGGCTTTTAGGGTCAGTCCGGCTTCATGCACCTTGCCCAAAATATCATCCATAGAGTCGGCGATGGTGCCGGATACTGTGCAGTTGATCGTCGATGTGGCGGGTTTATGTTCCAGCGCGCCGGCATTGGAAGTAATGCGCCCGGCCGGAATAGCGCCTTGACGCAAGGCCCATAGAAAGTCTTTGTAACACTGCTCTTGCTTGGCTTTGCCTTTTTCTACTCCGGACAGCGCTTTGGCAACGCGTTGGTAAGTCTCGTCGATGGTGCCGTCAATAGCCTCGCCATCTTTGGTTTTCAATCGATATTTGGTATCCCAAATATCGATTGAAGCGTCTTGGAAAGGAATTTCGGTCACGGTGTTTGGGATGACGTGTAGCTTTACCGGCATTGGGGAGTCTCTGTTGATAGTGGAAATTAAAGGCTAGCCTGTTTCGGGCTGGTAATCGATATGTAGTGATCGTTTTGTAGAATAGCACAATATGTAGTGGTTAAGCGAGAAAATAAAAAGGCTTTGATGACGCGGACAATTATGGATAAAGTGGTCGGAGTGATTAGAAAAAGCCTTGATTCGATGTTGCCGGATGGTGTAAATAATGCCAAAGGGGCTGCTGAGCTGTCGGTATTGTTGGATATTTAAGGACTTGCGTTTAGTCGTGGAAAAGATAGTAGGAGAGGTTTGCAATTGGCGGCGCAGTGTTGCCTTGACGGTATTTCCACGCCGAGCGTAAAAACACAGTCAAGGTGCAATGATTATTTATTGGCCCGATGTTCAATAATATCGTCAACCACGGCCGGATCGGCCAGCGTTGAGGTGTCGCCCAAACTGCCTATTTCATTGGATGCCACTTTACGCAAAATACGCCGCATGATTTTACCGGAACGGGTTTTGGGTAAACCCGGCGCCCATTGAATAATATCCGGGTTGGCAATCGGGCCGATTTCATTCCTGACCAGTTCGATCAGTTCCTGCCGCAGTTCTTCAGAGGGTTCGATACCGACATTCAAAGTCACATAGGCGTATATGCCTTGTCCCTTAATATCGTGCGGATAGCCGACCACTGCCGCTTCGGCGACATGTTCGTGCAGCACCAGGGCGCTTTCTATTTCTGCCGTACCCATGCGGTGGCCTGAGACATTGATGACGTCGTCAACCCGTCC
>JADHTX010000254.1 GCA_016784875.1 Methylobacter sp. | reverse complement strand
CCCAGTCAGGCGTTCGAAGTAATGTAGGGGGCGCATAGCGGCCCATTTTCAAAGAATAGAATATTTTAAAAAATTCCAACGGACAATCCATTTCATGCGTCAAGACCCAGTAAATTAGATTCCAAAATGGCGCGCGATGCGGCCCTGCCGGGGTATTAATCTAGAACTGCCCCAATGTTTCCTCTGAAAACTGTGTTTTTTCTAAAAGCGAAAATTTTTACCGACTCAGGAACGTGAAAAACGACGCAATTAAACTCATCGGCTAGAGCGTTTTTTTATGTCCTCTCGTACAAATACGGAAATTTCGGTTGGTTTCGATTTTAGCTCAATATTACCGATATGGTAATTATGACAGCTCAGGCAGCTTTCTCCGGCAATTTTGCCGTCACTGTGACAGCTGGAACATTGGCTCTTGGTTATCGGTTTAAAGCTGGGCGAGACCGTTTTGCTTTCGTCATCGGTTTCGGTTTGAGGCGAAAATTGATGACAGTTTACGCAGTTTTTAATTTCCTGTATTGCCAGATGTTTGTCATGAGTAAAACGGGTAAAGTGCTGTTGCTTGGTTTTAGCGTGACTTCCTTGCCAGTTTATAGTTCCTTGTTTGGATTGACTGTGGCATTTTAAACACAGGCCCTGTGCTTTAGGTTTGGCGATGCTATGAAAAATTGCCTGTAAATCACTGTCTCTAGAGTCGGCGGTTAAATCCAGCCAGTTTTTCAGGAATAAATCGGCATGTGCAGTTGGTCGGTAATAGAGCGTGTAATAAGACCGATACCAGCCGCCTGCGCTGACCCACTCTTCTTCGGAAACGGTTTCGGCTTTTGGTGTTTCATCCGCTTCATCTTCGCTTAAATCTTCATCCCCGCTTAATAAATCGCCACCTAATAATAGATCGTCTGATGCGGATTTAGTTTTGGGCTGTTCTATGGGAGAGGCTTTTATTTCAGGCTTAGTTGTGCCCAGTTCGATTAACTTGGCCGTATCTCCTTGCCGATATAAATCGAGTTCATCGCTTAGATTAGGCATCCAGTTTGTTAACGCTTCATTAGCTAGGGCAGGTGGTAGGGCATTAATTAAACTGGCAAATTGCTGAGATTCAAGCTTGGTTTTTAGTATCTGTTCAAGTCTGTTTTTTAAACCGGCATGCCCTTGTTGTTGCAGGTCGAGCAATAGTTTTTTTATGGCCCAGATTAAATCGGTTGACGCTTGTAGTTGTTCTGCATCGGCTTTACGTAAATCCAGGGTATCGGTTTTCCCCAGTATTGCCAGCGCACTGACGGCTTTAGCATCGTTAGCCAGTAACAAACGCATAAATACCGATAAACGCGCATCGGCATCCTCCGGCCAATAACCGGTAACAAAGCCTTTGCTGCGCAAGGTTTCAATATCCATTCCGGGCAGGTTAAACACGGCAATGCCTTTGTCGGCGGTTTGCCCCGCGCCCTGAATTCCCCTTAAATGGCAGGCGCTACAGGTCTGGGGGAAACCTTTGATCGGCATTAGTTCGCCTTTGCTATCCGGTTGGTGGCAGTCGTTGCAACTTTTAGGCGCAAATTGTTTTAAATCGTCTTCTTCGGTAAAGTTTTTACCGATATGCGCTTGATGGTCAAAGTTAATGTTGCTATGTTTGGGATACGGAAACTGGGTGAATTCAGGGTGATCGTCAAAATGCATAAAGGTCTGTTGATGACAACTTTGGCAGTTTTTATCGGACAGTGCCGTTAAATCATAAGTAACACCCTGATGTTCGCGGTGGCATTGCATACAGCCAAGATCATTATTCGCCTTGTCGTTATGCCTAGCCATCAGCAGGCCGCTTAGATTTTGCCGTTGCCGAGTCTTTTGGGTTAATGCATCCAGCTCGGCTTTTGCCACACTGTGCGCGGATGAGGCATTCTTTCCAAGGCTATGACAATCGATACACAGTTTGTTTTCCTGATCGTGAGGGAAAGGCTTAACAGCCTGATACAACACTTCCAGAGCATTGAGGCGGCCGGCGCTATGGCAATTTTGGCACTCGGTTTCCAAAAAACGGTGGCTAAGACTTAGCTTTCCTGGGGAGTAAGCATTTGCCGCCAGCATCGATAACAGCAGTCCTAAACTTAAGGTCAACAGCCAGAGCGTAGAGCGGGTTATTTTGGCTTTAGCGCTAAGTTGTGGCTGACACAATCCGGCGGGTTGTGAGCAGCAGCCATCCGGTAAAGCGCCGTCCTGGCAAGGCGTTGGCCTGGAACAATACCAGCGGTCGCCTTTTTTTAACGGTTGGCATTCAAAATGATTATGGCAACATCCTTGAATATCGGGGCCGCTACGACAAGTTTTGCCGTCTTGTGCTCGTCCGCAAATCCAGCGTTGTTTTTTATTGAATAGGTTAATACGCATTACATGCTTCCTATGTAGGCGTAAACCAAGGTTACATGCAGTAAGACAAATAACAATAGAGCATAGCTGATCGGAATATGCACGAACAGCCAGCGTTTTAACAGGGATTGTCCGGCGTATTGATAATCCAGCCGGTCTTTTTCGATTAACAGCTCTTGTATCCGGTTAATAATTTTCACTTCATCATCGTTTAGATAGCGCTGTAAATTAATGATGTTTTGCTCAAGCGCATGGATAGCCTGTTTCGATTGCAGGATGTGATGCCAAAAATTTCTCGGTTTTAGTAAAAAGTCTAATAAATGCTGGCGAAAGAATACGGCGATGGTAGTCGAATCGGTTTGCTGTAAAGAGGCTTTAACCAAGATTTCGACCTCACCGAAAATGTGCTGTTGCCGGGCAATTATATCCTGGTACAACACGTTGCCGCTACGAGCCAAATAAGGGGGAAGTGACATTGAAATAAATAAGCCGAAGATACCGCTTAAAGCTTCCATGACAAATAAAAAATACAATAGCTTTTTTAACAAACCTTCAGGTATTTGCCAGCCGACGTGGAGAAAAAAAACACCTGTTGCTAAAAGGCCGACATAGAGATGAAGTTGTATCCAGGTGGATACTTTTCCTAAAGAAGCGCCGACAATTCTTTTACGCAATGGCAATAACAATAATAAACACAACAAACCGAAAAATAACCAGCCGCTATAAAATGCGTTATGGCTTAACGAATACTGGTTGAGTTGCCAAATCAGCAGTATGACTGCAAGAGCAATAGTTAATAGGGTGAAATTTAACAAACGGCGGTGAATAAGTTTCATAGTGACGAATTAGGAGATGCTAATTTTACAATTGAACATGGATGCTAAAAGAATGTTAATAGGGTAGGGCGCGTCCTATAGCGCCGGATTCAACGATTAAACCAATCTGCCATTGACGCAATATTGCCCATATCCAAGCGCTTCAAAGCATCATGGGGGCAAGCTTGTTCACAAGCAGGAATACCGCTATGTTCTGCACACATATCGCATTTGCTGGCTTTTAATAACGGCAGTCCGTTATGTTCATCCTGCAAGCCGCGACCATTTTCATCCAAGACTTCCCGCATAAAAATATTGTCATATGGGCAGCCGGTTGCGCAGGCCGAACAACCGATACAGGTATTGTCGTCAACCAAGATATCGCCACTTTGTTCGTTTCTGCCAATTGCGCCGGTCGGGCAACCGATAAGACAAACCGGATCGGTGCAATGCATACACGCATGGGTTACCAAATACTGTTCGATTTGCGTACCGCTAAGGGTAAAGCGCGGTTGGTTATCGTGTAAGGTTGCACAGGCATTCACACAATCGTTACAGCCGGTACAGCGGTTCCGATCAATCACCATGGTAGATGTGCCGTTAATAAAGCGTTGCTCTACCAATTGCTCAAGAATTCCGGTATTCAAACCGTAATCATGACAAGCGCTACGAGTGAGTAACGACGGTAAGTTGCCAGGTTTGATAGTCGATAATGCGTATTGCTCAACGACTGCGGAAGGAATACGGATTATATCGACATAGCCGATAGCTCTAAGGCTGTACTGATAAGCCTGTTTATCCTCAGTACTCCAGTTAAGCGCAAGTTCTTCAAAACCGAAAATATCGCCTTGTTTCAAGTAGGCGACGGTTTTTTCTCCGTGATTGATTTTTTTACTTAAGCGGACAAACCCGGAGCTTATTAAAATCATATGGTCAACCGGATCGCCTTCCTTAACAATCAACGGCTCTGATTGTAAACGGCTTGCCGATGGTTTGTCGGCGATTTTTTTAAAGCTGTATTGCCATTCGAATTTGCCGTAACTGTTGAATACGCTTTGCTGACTCAGTTGATTTAGTTGATTCGGCTCCAGGTGTAAAAAAAACGGCGAGTTACGTAATTGCACTTGTAGACTGCGCTCTTTATACAGCGCCTGAATGAATTCACGCAGTTGAGCATCATGGCGCATCAAGTCTCTGAGCCCCTGCCAGCGAATTTCCAGTACCTCAACGTCGCTTTGGGCAAAAAGAGTTGCCTGACGCGTACCCCTTACTAAAGCAGCAATTTCACCGTAAAAATTATTCGGCTCCAACGATAGACAATAATCAGGATTTTGCTGTAAAAAACGGCTAAATTCCGGGGATATTTTTAAGCGTTGCGGGTCATCGGTTTGAATAAATAATGCAAAGTCGAAACCCTGCGACCGGTATTTTTTAAACCAGCTGAATAGTGATTTGGTTTCGGTGGAATCAAAGTCCCGGGTAATAACACAAAGTTGCCCGGAAAGCGGAATAAATGCCGAACCGCCATATTCGCCCTTGCGAATCACAACCTCACCCGGACGAAAGGAAACAAGGCGGGTGTCATTGGCAATGATGCCGGTTAACGGCAACGCGGAGCTAAATGCATCAGTTTTAAGCCGGTTTAGCGGTTCGGACGACAAAACACGAGCGACGTCAGCATCGCTCATGTTGTCGGCAAACGGTTTATCCCAACGCTGTGGGCGTTTAACTTTGATCATTACTCAGGCTTTAGCTTATAGTCGGCCTGAGTCGGCAAAAAGCTGTCGATAGCGCCGAACGCCGTACCGTCATAAGCTTGTGCCAGTTTTTTGTTGGCTTCTGCCACTTTTTCAGCGGCAGCGGAAAGCTCGGCTTCATTATTGACTTTTAATTGGGCGCCGTTTGCAGCGTCAAGCATTTGCTTGATTTCCGGCAGGTTTAGTTTGCCGTTGATTTCGGTCAATTTGTTGGCGGCAATCTTGACCCGCTTCGCCATCGTTACCGCATATTTGGCTTTTTCAGTGGCTTTGCCGACGTTGCGCAGGCTGTTTTCCAGCTCCAATGCCTGACCAACGATATACATCACCCGTCGGCGCTCAACTGACGATTCGGTATTGTCCTTACCGGATGCGGAACGGACAAAATTATGACGATTATCGCCTTGCGAATAAGTCACCAGTTCAAATTTGCTACCGGCTTTATGACCGCCGACATTAACTAATTTTTCGTTCGGGACTAAATGGCATTGA
>JADHTX010000253.1 GCA_016784875.1 Methylobacter sp. | reverse complement strand
ACACCTTTGCCGGCAGTATCCGAAGCGCTAACGGCAAGCTCACTGGCATGTTTGGCATTGTCACTATTCTGATGCACCGTTAAGGTTAACTTTTGCATGCTGGCAGTGGTCTGGTCCAGACTGCTTGCCTGCACTTCGGTGCGGTGCGACAAAGACGTGTTGCCATGTGCAATTTCTTTAGCAGCATTATGAATAGACTGAGCGACATCCTTAATTTGACCGATAGTACTATTAAGAATATCTACTGTGGAATTGGCATCGTCCTTAAGTTGTCCGAAAGTGCCGGAATAATAATTGACAATTTTTTCAGACAGATCGCCATGCGACAAGGCATTAAACACGCGTACCGTTTCATTGAGGCCGCCTTCACTGGTTTGCATAAGCTGATTAATCGATTCACTCAACTCGCGATAAAAGCCTGTCTTGTCCTGCATGACTATGCGCTGAGTAAAATCCCCCATCACTGCCGCAACCAAAATAACGGCCACTTCTTTTTCCACCCTAACTTCTTCGGTGCGATCCACCCATTCCGCTACCGAACCCATGCGCTTGCCTTGTGAATTGATTACCGTGTTCGCAGTCACCACCATAAAGCAGTCGCCCCAGTTAATACTGACAGTATTTGAGCTGATAGCATTGGCAAGCAACTGTTCTTGATGCGAAGGGATTTTGTGAAAACCATCAATATTGCTACCGACCAGATTAGCAACGGAAAAATTCGGTATCGATTTACGGATGTCTGCCTCTGCATGGCCTAACATATCGACTACCGATTTATTGGCGTAAATAATATTGCGATCATTATCAGCAATCATAACGCCGGTACTGACGTTATCCAAAGCAATCTTAATGCGCAGATGTTCGTCTGCAATACGTTTAGCTGTTTCAACATCAAAGCCAAGCTTGATCTGCATAGCTTTAAGAGCGGCTAGCACCTTACCAATTTCATCCATGCAGTTTATTTTTATATCATTATTATAATTTCCTTGGGAAATTTGGCCAAAATGGCTAATGGCGGCATTAAGCGGTCGCACGATAGAACGCAGTAATGAAAAGCTCAGCCACAATACCAAGAAAATGCCCGAGGCTATCAAGATCCCTTCAATTTCTCGGGTGTTATGGAACCGTAACTGACTTGACTTTAATTCCTTAATGGTGTCATCGATCTGTCTTTGCAATAACTTCTGAATACCCTCGGCAACCGGTTCGTAAAGCGGGTTCACCTTATCCTCAATAATTTTGTCGACAAGCGCAGTATCATTGCTGCGCAATGCCGAAATAGCCGGTTGCAAACCTTCCATTACAAAGCGATTTATATTTTCTGCGACGTTATCCGCCAAAGTTTTTTCATCTGGGCTAAGCGGGCTTTGAATGTACGCATTCAACATCTTGGCAATGGTTAAGATATTTTGTTCTACTTCGGCAAGGTTTTTCTGAATCAACTCAGGATTTGGATGAATCAAACTTGCTGAAATACGTAACTGATTAGTCAGTATTAATTTCTGAGCCTGAAAAATCTGGTTAGAGGGGATTAAATGATGGTTTTGAACGGTACGCAAACCCTCGCTGTCTTGACTCATGCCGAAAAGTCCCATTCCGCCAATCGCCAAAAGCAAAAGAACCATGATAGCGATAACCGTCATTAAGCGGGCTTTGATGCTTATGTTTTCTGCTGACGGGAGGCTGCCTAAAAAGGATTTCCTGACAATTTTTCCGTTCTGTATCTTTAAGTTACCCGCCTGACCTTCGCGGATTTTCTTATAGGCATCGGCGGCCTCTGCGACTTGCTTTTGACTGGGTTTACTGCGTACCGACATATAGCCGATCAACTCATCGTTTTCATAATAGGGGGTAATATTGGCTAACACCCAATAAAAATCACCGTTTTTGCAACGATTCTTAACCACTCCTGACCAAGGACGCCCGACTTTGATCGATTTCCACAAATCTTCAAAAGTTTCAACCGGCATTTCCGGATGCCGAATGATATTATGCGAAGAACCTATCAGCTCATCCCTAGTAAAGCCACTAATTTGAATAAAATCGTCGCCCGCGTAGGTGATCATTCCTTTTAAATCAGTCTTGGTAACAATGGAAGCTGTATCGTCAAGAACATGTTCCACACTGGTGATAGGCATGTTAGTTTTCATGGGATATTTTTTGAGGGGTGAATATTAAAAACATTACGCGGAGGTGAGTTTGCAAGCCAACTTGCATTCAACCGCACATAATAAATTACTCACAGCCATAAGCCAACTTATATCAAATCCTATCTTCACACTTATCATCGTTCTCCACACTCTTGAGTATGGAGAACCATGTTATCCAGCCTACGGATTAACGATTATCCACTTTAAAAAACGCCATAACCTGTTGCAATTGCATGGCCTGACCACTCAATTCTTCAGCTGTCGCGGCCAGCTCTTCCGAACCCGAGGCATTTTGTTGCGCGGCCTTATCCAGCTGACCGACTGCATCGCTGATTTGGCCTATGCCTTGCGCCTGCTCTTCGGAAGACGCGGTAATTTCTTCAACCAAATCTGCCGTTTTTTGAATATTGGGCACCATTTTTTCCAGCAGGATACCCGCGTCTTCGGCAATCTTGACGCTGTTTTTGGCTAAGCTATTGATTTCTTGAGCGGTTACCCTGCTGTTTTCAGCCAGCTTTCTGACTTCGGCGGCCACTACGGTAAAGCCTTTGCCGTGCTCGCCAGCCCGCGCCGCTTCAATCGCAGCATTAAGTGATAGCAGATTGGTTTTATAAGCAATGTCTTCAATCAAACCAATTTTATCGGCAATTTCTTTCATTGCTTCTACGGTACGCTTGACTGCCTCTCCGCCATTGGCCGCTTCTTCCGCAGCCGTCATCGCCATGCTGTTGGTCACTTTGGCATTATCCGCATTTTGTTTGACGGAGGAACTCAACTCTTCTATAGAAGCCGTGGTTTCCTCAACGCCTGAGGCCTGTTCGGTCGCGCTTTGGCTAATGGATTGGGCGGTTGCGCTGATTTCCTGCGAAGCGCTGGCGAGATTGTCCGTCGTACATCTGACTTGGTCGACAACTTGCCTTAAGCCATCTACCATGTTTTTCATACTTGCTAAAACCCCGGTTAATTCCTTACCGTCGGTGTCGACTTTAGTGGATAAATCGCCGGAAGCTATTCGTTCTGCGACCTCGGACAATGTCGTTGGTTCACCGCCTAACTGCCGCAAAATAGTACGCACAATCACGATAGAAACGATGACGCCGACCAAAATGGCGATTATCGTCACCGCAATCACAAAATGCTGAGATTTGGTGCCATCATTCTCCATGCTTTTTTGAATAGTGTCCGCTGCCGCATCGACCGATTTACACATCGCCGCCAAATTAGTTTGTACTGCGTGCAAGTTGGGTAACGTTTCTTCTTTATATAGCGTAGTGGTGTTTTTCCCCTTGCCAGTATTTAACTGCACCGCGTCAGTACGCGCTGCTTTGATATGTTTGGCAGACTCGTGTAGCTTACGGTGTGGCTCCTCTATATCAGTCAATAGGGTTCTCAACCCAGGAAATTGCATCTCGGCCTGGCGGCGCTCTTCGCCGTAATACCAACGACCGAACGCGCATTGTGTATGATCCAATTGCACATCGAGATCATGTACATGTTCGTCGAAAACGAAGGCATTGAGTTTCGCGGTCCAATTCAAATGATCGACCTCGCGTTCCACCAATGCCGTACGAAGATTGTCCGCCGTTACAACCTTGCCCGAGTTGGTCAATAAGGTCGAGAAGCTACTAACGCTTAATCCCGCTGTAATAAACAATAAAATCAATACACTTCCAAAACCGAGAAAGATTTGAGCTCTTAATTTCATGCCTGCTCCTAAAAACAAAAATGGTTAGTAAAAAAACATAGGAGGGTAATAAATATCGGATACCGACTGACAATCGGCAGTAACCTTACATCTTCATCTTAGTGGTTACCAGCAACAATGTCGTTACGGCACCCTGCCAGCCTTGGCCCGCTTACGCCCAATCATGGCCGCCCGTCAAATCCTCCATGCAAATAGCCGTCAAACCAATGCGTCAACATTTGCCGCCGAATCTTTTGCTGTGACGGCTTACCTCCTAGAGGCTTTGGCCATCCCAAACCGCTTTTAGCGTTAGAAGCCGTCGACGTTACCAATGCTTTTGATGTCCATAATACTGTTTTTGCCAAACTTCACGATCTTGAGGCATTAGATGTTGAGGGCGTATTCTGCGGATCATTTCCCCCTCCTTAACTTTTAATTTAGAAGTATACGATTTTTGAGGCGAGTGAGAATAATTAACGATCATCCACTTTAAAAAACGCCATAACCTGTTGCAATTGCATGGCCTGACCGCTCAATTCTTCAGCTGTCGCGGCCAGCTCTTCCGAACCCGATGCATTTTGTTGTGCAGCCTTATCCAACTGACCGACTGCATCGCTGATCTGCCCTATACCTTGCGCCTGCTCTTCGGAAGACGCGGTAATTTCTTCAACCAAATCTGCCGTTTTTTGAATATTCGGCACCATTTTTTCCAGCAGGATACCCGCGTCTTCGGCAATCTTGACGCTGCTTTTGGCCAGAGTATTGATTTCTTGTGCTGTTATCCTACTATTTTCCGCCAATTTTCTAACTTCGGCAGCCACCACAGTAAAGCCTTTGCCATGCTCACCGGCACGCGCCGCTTCAATCGCAGCATTAAGTGACAAGAGATTGGTTTTATATGCAATATCTTCAATCAAACCAATTTTATCGGCAATTTCTTTCATTGCTTCTACGGTACGTTTAACCGCTATTCCACCATTTGCGGCTTCTTCCGCAGCAGTTGTCGCCATACTGTTAGTTACTTTGGCATTATCGGCATTTTGTTTAACGGAAGAACTTAACTCTTCAATTGAAGCTGTAGTTTGCTCAACACCGGATGCCTGCTCGGTAGCACTTTGGCTAATGGATTGAGCTGTTGCGCTGATTTCTTGTGAAGCGCTGCCTAATGCATCGGAATTGGTACGGACTTGCTGAACCACACCGCTGAGCTGATCGCGCATGCCGGTCATGGATTGCGCCAAAGTGGCAATTTCATCATTTTGATTAAGATCTATATTTGCTGTCAGGTCGCCAGCTGCCAAAGACTCGGCAAACTTTTGCATAGCTAATAAAGAGCGTGAAATGCCGCGAATCAGCATAAAACCGATAAACATTGCCAGTAACAAACCCAGCACCAACAGAACTATAGAAGTAAAGCGGCTTTCTTCGTAACGAATTTTAGCGGCATCATATTCCTGTTTTGCGACTGTTAATGGCCAATTAAACTGAGCCAAAAATGGCCATTAATTTTGAGCCACTTTTTCAGATTTCTTTTTAACAATGAATCTGAGACAGTCCCTGATTTTTATTCAAGGACTGTTATGAAGGAGTGGATTGTGATCCA
>JADHTX010000252.1 GCA_016784875.1 Methylobacter sp. | reverse complement strand
GGGATGCTCCATGAATTGTTGATACACGTCGTCAATGGCTTTTTCGGTAAAGTCGATCTTTATCATGTCAGGTTTTGTGTTTAAATTTGAGTATTATACCCTCTTCATTTTCCGCAAATTTGACCGGTCTGAGTATAATCGAATCGCTAAAGCCCGAAGATCGGAAAAAAATCTGGGTGGTTATTCCGCCTGAGGTTATGGGTGAAATTCTGGTCCAATTGCATGTTGAAGTAGCAAGAGGTTTAATTGAAATCACCGAGCAGAAAGACCTGATTAAAGCGGTTGAAAGCTTGGAGTCTGATGATATTATTGATTTATTGCATGTCATTCCTGAGCCTTTATGTTCTAAGGTATTAGAATCAATAGGGGTACAGGAAAGAAAACGCTTAGAGTCGGCATTATCTTATGGTGATGATACTGCCGGCGGATTAATGAGTTTGGATGTCTTGACGGTACAGGCGAGTCAGTCTTTAGATGAAGTTTTACAGGACTTAAGAAAGCGGGGATCCATGCCCAAGGCTACGGATAATTTGTTCGTTGTCGACCAGTTGGATTTATTTCAAGGCGTTTTGCCCATATCGGTGTTATTAACGCATGATCCGCTCCTCATGGTATCAGAATCGATGGATCCGAGTATTGACGGTATTCCATATCAGATGTCAGCGGAAGAGGTGGCCTTATTATTCGAACATCGGGATATGCTCTCAGCGCCGGTAGTCGCTGAGAATGGCAGGTTGTTGGGAAGAATTACAGTTGATGATATTGTTGATGTGATTCGAAGTCAGACCGACCATTCCTTTATGAGTATGGCCGGTTTGAAGGAAGAGCAGGACATGTTTTCACCGGTAATTGTCAGTGCAAAACGTCGAGCTGTCTGGTTGGGGATCAATCTATTGACGGCTTTCTTGGCATCCTGGGTTATCGGTTTATTTGAGGCAACGTTGGAACAAATTGTCGCTTTAGCAGTATTGATGCCTATTGTTGCCAGTATGGGAGGAATTGCCGGCAGTCAAACCTTAACGCTGGTTATTCGTGGCCTGGCGCTACGTCAGATTAGCCGTATCAATGCAGTTCAATTATTTAAAAATGAATTGTCAGTGGGTGCCGTCAATGGCGTATTATGGTCTTTCGTCGTAGCAAGTATTGGAGGGATTTGGTTTCAAAGTGTCGGTATCGGGCTAATATTAGGCGGAGCAGTTATTATTAACCTGATTTGCGCGGCCTTCGCTGGTGCGAGTATCCCGTTAATACTGCAAAAAATGAATATAGATCCAGCATTGGCGGGTGGTGTTTTATTAACAACGGTGACCGATGTCATTGGGTTTATGGCGTTCCTGGGATTGGCAACGCTCTTTTTATTGTAAAAAGGTAAAGACGTTGCATTGCAACGTCTTAATCCCTATTTTATTTTAACGATAGTGTTTCAGCACGACCTACCATTTCAATGGACAGCTTGTCTTCCTTGGATAGCCAGCCGATGGCTCGTTGAACATCATTTTTATTAATGCCGGTTTCAGTAGTCACTTTATTGACACTGGATGGTCCGTTTTTATCCAGATATTTCCAGACTGCCCCTGCTGCATCGCCGATTGTATTAGACATAGTTGGTCACCTTTAGTTTGAGTGGTTGTGTTAAGAAGTCTTTGTTTGATGTTCAGGCAGCACGATATTTAATTCCAGTGTTTCCTGAGTGTCGTTTTGTTCAAAATTGACGGATATGGCATCTTGATCAACGTTAATGTATTTTCGAATAACTTCAAGCAACTCTTTTTGCAATTGAGGAAGATAAGAGGGTTGATTTCTGGAGCTGCGCTCATGGGCAACCAGAATTTGCAGTCTTTCCTTGGCAAGTGATGCCGAACTGGCTTTAGACGTTTTAAAATAATCCAATAAGCTCATTATTTTCTCCCGAATAGCTTCCCAAACAGGCCTTTTTTATCATCAATGAATCGATGGGGTTTGTCTTCACCCAAATAGCGAGCAACAATGTCGGCATAGGCTTGGCCTGCATCGCTTTTTTCGTCGAGAATGACAGGAGTGCCGGAATTTGACGCATTGAGTACAGATTTCGATTCAGGGATAACACCTAGTAAATGTAGCGACAAAATTTCTTGTACATCTTCCACACTCAACATCTCGCCTAATTTTACTCGATCCGGTGAATAACGAGACAGCAGCAGGTATTCCTTGATGGGGTCTTCGTTCTGCTCGGCCCGTCTTGACTTGCTGGATAAAATACCTAGCATACGATCTGAGTCACGCACGGAAGAGACTTCCGGGTTGGTTACGATAAAGGCATCGTCGGCAAAATACATGGCCAAATGCGCGCCTTTTTCAATACCGGCTGGAGAGTCGCAGACGATGTATTTAAAGTCCTTTTTGAGTTCATCTAAAATTTTGCCGACACCTTCTTGGCTTAAGGCATCTTTATCCCGAGTTTGAGAGGCCGGCAGAATGTACAGAAGATTGCAATTTTTGTCGCGAATCAATGCTTGGTTAAGGGTCGCTTCTCCGTTGATGACATTAACAAAGTCATAAACAACGCGGCGTTCGCAACCCATAATTAAATCCAGATTACGTAAGCCAACATCAAAATCAATAACGGCTGTTTTGTGACCTTTCTTTGCCAATCCCATGGCTATAGCGGCGCTTGTGGTTGTTTTACCAACACCACCTTTACCCGATGTTACAACTATAATTCGTGCCACAAATTGTTCCTCTAAAAATGATGTAAATTAAATGTCTTTAATAACTAAAGTATGATTTTGTAAATAGATTTGAACGGGTTGGTTGGAAATCGCACCATGCAAATCTTCACTGATCTTGTAATTCCCTGCAATTGAAATCAGCTCAGCCTGTAAGTCGGAACAAAAAATACGCGCTTCAGTGTTGCCTTGTACGCCTGCCAGAGCCCTGCCTCTTAGCGAGCCGTAGACATGAATATTGCCTTCAGCCATAATTTCAGCTCCGGCACTGACTTGGGCTAAAATGACTAAATCACCTGCGGCATAAATGCATTGGCCGGACCGAACCGGGTGGGTGATCATGGTAGTGGTTATTGCATCGGCTTCTGATTCAAGTTCGGGCTCAAGTGGTTCAGGAACTTGTTGTTTTTGCGTTTCAGAAGATGCCGTTACGGTATGACCGGAATGTACAGGAATACCAAGTTCTAATGCCTGTTTGTTCTGTTGTGTGCTGCCGCCGCGTATCCCAATTGGCAATAGACCCAGTTTGCGGATGATTTTGGTGAGCGCGGTAATGTCAATGTCAAGATCGTGTTTATTCAGTTCCTGTAAGTCAAACACCAGTGGAGAATTTTTGAAAAACTCGGGCGCCAGATTAACTTTATCCTGTAATTGTTGCTCGATAGTAATGATGTCATTACTGGCTAAAACCAAAATAGGCACAGAAAACGTGCTGCTTTTAAATTCTAGTATCGGCGAGTGATTGGAGTTCTGTTGAGAGTCTATTGACATCCGTTAAATCTGGTTAGTTAGGAAGTATGTTGATTCTAACATTGCTGATAAAAAAAATCATTTTTACAGTGAAAACACTCATAAATCGTCAGATTAAGGCAGCAACATCCCTCGAATCATAAAAAACAACAGACCGGCTAAAATGGCTGACAAGGGTACGGTGGTAATCCAGGCGACGGCAATCTTGTAAGCGTGGGAGCGCTTGACTAATTCCTGGCGATAAACTTTTTTCAAGTTTTTACGCGTTTTTTTATTCAGTTGCATTGAAGTAGCTTCTTGTCTTAGCTCTTTAAGCATGCGTTTTTTATTTTCAACAGAAGCGGTGCTAAAGATTTGTAAAAAAGCCGTGACTTTTTCAGGGTCATTAAACTCATGGTGCGCTTTAATTTCTTCTATTCGTTTTACATCATTGTATTTTAAAAGTTCCCGTAAAAAACCAACACCAAAAACGGACCCAACGGCAATGTGTGTGGAACTGACCGGCAAACCTAATTGACTGGCAATGATAACGGTAACGGCGGCGGACATGGCTATGCAAAAGGCGCGCATTTTATCCAGTTCAGTAATGTCACTGCCGATGGTGCGTATTAACTTAGGTCCGTACAGGGCTAAGCCGGTTGATATGCCCAGCGCACCAACCAGCATTATCCATAGAGGGATATTCGTTTTAGCAACCATACCGCCGTTGAAAATGGCATCATTAATGGCGGCCAGAGGGCCAACTGCGTTAGCGACATCATTTGCCCCGTGCGCAAAACTTAACAAAGACGCAGAAAAGATTAGCGGTAAGGTAAACAGTGTGTTTATGCTGTCTTTGGATTGTTCCAATTGTTGTGAAGCTTGAATAATACGCGGCCTGACTATTAAATAAATGCAAATAGCGAAGGCAAAGCTGATACTTCCGGCGGTGGCAATATCGAGCTTCCAAATATTTTTCAAACCTTTCATTAATAAATAGGTTGAAAAAACCCAGGTCATAAGGAAAATAAGCAAAGGTACAACCTTGGCCGCAGCTTTGAGCATATCCTCCTGATAGGTAATGCTATGTTTGATTAAATACAGAAAAGCTGCGGCAATCAAACCGCCAAGTAGCGGCGAAATGACCCAGCTAGCCGCAATTCCTCCCAACACCGACCAATTGGCAATGTCAAAGCCGCCAGCGGCTATGCCGGCTCCTAATACCCCGCCGACAATGGCGTGAGTGGTCGACACCGGAGCGCCCAAAGTCGTTGCTATATTAAGCCAGATCGCAGCAGACAATAGGGCAGCCATCATTAGCCAGATAAAGGTATCGGTATTTTTGATCAATGACGGATCAATAATACTGTTTTTGATAGTGCTGACGACTTCTCCACCGGCAATAATCGCACCTGAGGCTTCAAAAATAGCCGCAATAATGATAGCGCCGGTCATCGTTAAGGCCTTAGAGCCGACCGCTGGACCCACATTATTGGCAACATCATTAGCGCCGATATTTAAAGCCATGTATCCGCCAATGACGGCGACAATGATCAACAAATAATGGTGGCTTACCGGGGGGGGTATTGCTCCTACATACAGCATGACAGCGATAATGAAGGCCAAGGAAAACCCTGTACGCTGTAGTTCTTTTCGGAAAAAAAATCCGATATTTTTCATTTGTTCAATATTATTTAATTCCACGCAATCCCCTCAGGATATTTAAATGTCAGGGTATTTTAGCTTAATGGCAGTCGGTGAGCTTGCGTCTGCTGTAAATATAACTTTTTATATAGCTTGGGTTGTTAAAACCATTTGTTTTATAAAGTATTTATTGTAATGGTAATGCTGTCCACGCTTGCAATCTGCGGCATTATCCTTTAACTTAATGATACATCCGTAAAGGCTAGGGGTGCTTATCTTTTCCAAGTGTTACTTTGGGAAGGGGAGGCTGAGAAAAACCCTTTGAACCTGACTCCGGTTAATACCGGCGTAGGAAAGCCCAGACTTCCCTGCGCCTTGCTGTTTTGTTGTTGGAG
>JADHTX010000251.1 GCA_016784875.1 Methylobacter sp. | reverse complement strand
TCACGGCGAAACCTAAGGCGCACTTGCGGTCGGCAATGTGCCACTGTACAAAGAAACCTACGCGCCGTTATTGATGGATGTCATCACCGTGCCTGGCCCGGACTGTTATCACCGCGATCCAGGCGAATCCTGGGCGGATTATTCGACCCGCCGTTTTGCCTTGATGGAACAGACACTGCAACAGCACAGCAACACAGTTTGCGCAGTCATCATCGAGCCGTTGGTACAATGCGCCGGCAATATGCGCATGTATGACCCGGTCTATTTGAAACTGCTGCGGAGCGCCTGCGACAAATACAAGGTGCATTTAATCGCCGATGAAATCGCAGTCGGTTTCGGACGTACCGGCACGTTATTTGCCTGTGAACAGGCGGCCATCAGCCCCGACTTTATGTGTTTGTCCAAAGGCTTAACAGGCGGCTATTTGCCACTGTCGGCGGTGTTAACTACTGATCAGGTGTATCAAGCTTTCTATGCCGATTATCAAAACATGACGGCTTTTTTGCATTCCCATAGTTATACCGGAAACGCGCTGGCTTGTCGGGCAGGATTGGCGACCCTAGAGATTTTTCAGCAGCATAACATTATCGAAAAAAACCAATCGTTGGCTGAGATGATGACCCAAGTGGCGGCACGTTTTCATGAGCATCCGCATGTCGCTGAAGTCCGGCAAACCGGCATGATTCTGGCGATTGAAATGGTCAAGAATAAACACACCCGCGAACCCTATCCCTGGCAGGAACGTCGCGGCCTTAAAGTCTATCAATATGCGCTGTCCAAAGGTATATTATTAAGACCGTTAGGCAACGTTATTTATTTTATGCCGCCCTATATCGTTACCGAAGATGAACTTTTATTAATCGCCGAAGTAGCTTGGCAAGGCATACAACAGGCTGTTAAGGACTGATTATGCGAGTCTCCAGATTATTTACTCCAGCACCGCTGGTTACAGGCAAAATCATCGAACTGGATGATGACAACGGCCATTATGTCCGAACCGTGTTGCGACTGAAAAAAGATGCCGAAGTCATTTTATTTAACGGTCAGGGCGGCGAATATTTGTGTACGGTTAACGAGGTCAGCCGGAAAACCGTGCTGATTGCCGTTGAGACATGGATTGATCGTAGCGTGGAATCGCCGTTACAGGTCATTCTAGGGCTGGGTATCTCCCGGGGCGACCGAATGGATTTGACCGTACAAAAAGCCGTGGAACTGGGTGTCAATCAGATCACGCCGTTATTGACCGAGCGTTGCGTGGTGCAATTTAAAGGCGAAAAAAAGCCGCAGCGTTTATTGCATTGGCAAAAAATCGTTCAACATGCCGCCGAGCAAAGTGGCAGAACCAGCTTGCCTGCATTGCAGGGAGTTGAGCATCTACAAAACTGGGTCGGCAAGCAACAGGGGCTAAAAGTATTTCTCGACCCTTATGCAGAAACCACATTAACGGAGCTAAAACCCGAAATAATGAAAGCCTGTCCTGAGCGCAGTCGAAGAGTGACCTTGCTTACCGGCCCCGAAGGCGGTTTTTCCGGTCAGGAACGAGACCTCGCAAAAGCCTCCGGTTTTATTCCGGTTCGTTTAGGCGCTCGCATATTAAGAACCGAAACCGCATCAATTGCCGCCTTAGCCGCCGTGCAGCTGTTATGGGGCGATTTTGGCCGCGCGCCTAATCCAAAAATGGAAAGTTAACGATGAAAAAATACTTCATTTATTCAATAGTACCCTTGCTGGGCTTGCTGATAGCAACCTCAATGGCCTGCCTTTTAGGCTATTTGATCGCAGTGGGACTGGACGATCAGTCCATGCTACGAAAGCTAATCATCCGCTTAACGCAGATATGCCTGCTGTTGAGTATTTTCCCTGTAATGGCTTATCTGCATTTCAAAAAGGAAGACTTAGGATATACCGCAAGATCGAAGTTTTTAAAACAGCTAACACAAGGATTCGGACTGGGATTGATTACCTTGCTGCCGGTATTTATTATTCTGTATGCTCTCGGTATCGAAGTTATTGATGAGCCGCAGCAATGGACAATCGGTTTCCTGGCTAAAAAAACAGGGCTTTCATTATTGCTGGCGCTATTAATTGGAGTGGTTGAAGAATCCGTTTTTAGGGGAATGCTATTGGCCGTTTTAAAAAAGAACCTACCGACCAGTGCCGCAATTTTGATCAGCTCGACTTATTTTGCAGCGCTACATTTTATGGATAGTAAAATCGAAATACCAGCCCAAGAATTTAATATATTCAGCGGTTTTATCTTACTGGGTAACGCATTTGTCAATGTACTGAATCCTCAAAACTTGTCGGCATTTATTTCATTACTTGTGGTCGGTACTTTTCTGGCAGTGCTCAGAACGCAGGCGAACGAAAATCTGGGCTTATGTATCGGTTGTCATGCCAGCTGGGTGTGGCAAATAAAAATGAATGGCACCCTGTTCAATACGAATTTTAACTCGGAATATCTTTATCTGGTCAGCAATTATAATTATGTTGTCGGGCCTTTAGTTACCGGATGGCTCAGCCTCACTATCCTCGGCTATTTCGTTTATAAACAGATGTTCGCAGCTAAAGGTTTTTAGCTACCCTAATCCCTGAAATTCTCAAACTGCAACGGCATTTCCAGCTTCTCCTCTCTAAGCATTTTAATGACTTCCTGCAAGTCATCCCGGTTTTTGCCGGTCACCCTGACCTGATCGCCTTGAATCGCCGCCTGAACTTTCAATTTTTTGTCCTTAATCAGTTTAACAATTTTTTTGGCAAGCGCCGAATCCAGGCCCTGTTTCATGATGATTTCCTGGCGTACCGATTTACCGCCGGGTTTAGGATCGCCGACCTCCATGCAGGCAATATCCACACCGCGTCGACTGAGTTTTGAACAGACGACACTGAACATTTGCTGTAGCTGAAACGTCGATTCAGAGGTCATAATCAACTTATCATCGGTCAATTCAAAACTTGAGTCGGTCCCCTTAAAGTCAAAGCGCGTCGTCACTTCTTTATTGGCTTGGTCGACGGCATTCTTAATCTCGTGCTTATCAAATTCTGAAATTATGTCAAAAGTAGGCATGGTTCTAATTAGGTAATTGGGTAAAAAAAGAAAATTTACTATAATGGGGTTTGAAGCATTATTCAATGCATTTTCTAATGGAGTTTGTAGTGACTTTAATTTTAAACACCCTCTTACCCTTTATTTTGAGCATTGCGGTGTTTATCTGTTTGACAGGTTGTTCAAGCACCAAGAGCAATGTAAAAGGCAGATCATTTGAAATAAGCTCTGTGACCAAGAATGACATTGATTTAGTTACAGAAACACATCAACAAGTTGTTTTTCCAGCACTTAAAGAATTAGCTGAAAAACTATACAAACGCAACCCAAGAGAATGGAAAAAAGAAGGCCATACATCGATAAAAGAAGCCGTTGCAGCACTTTCTTCGGAGCCATTTCCACAGATAAATGGGAAAAGTAGTACTGACTGCATTCGCTTAGCTTTTAATGAGGAATATCAAGGGGACAGAGTCAAGGCTTTTGTTGTCGGACTGGAGACGATGATATTGGATTCCTACGATGGTCACAGGTCTTTATATTTCTACAACATGCTGGATGCTCAGAAACTTTATAATAGCGCCCGTAACGTAGAACTGGCATCATGGCTGATTCGAACCAAATATAATGTTAATAACGAGTTGTTTCTATTAAGTACGGGCGATAAAGACCAAGTAAACCTAAGCTTTGAACGCTTATTTGGAAAAATAATTAATGCCCAGGATATGATGGCTTTAATAATAGCGGATAGATCTCACCGGCAAATCAAAAATATCATTCAGTCGGTATTAACCGCATTTATTCCGATTTAATAAACTCGGCAACCGCCTTAATGCGCAAGCACCGTATCGCCTCGCCGATTTGCGCGCCTTTAAGCTCGCCATTCAAAATAGATGAAGTGTCAACCAATGCAGCCGCCTTAGCGGCTCCACTCAGTAATTCAGCTTGAGGATAGCGAGCGTTCTCAAGACCGGTTCTGCCTTTCGCATCCGCCTCACAAGCCTGCAAAAAATCAGATAAGTTATGACGAGGCTTAAAGGCTCCCAAAGCGGCCAGCATATCGGTGATTGTTGAGGCGCGTAACTCAAAAACCCGGTGACAATGCGTATGATATTGCATCACCTGCATAGCCAAGGATTTAAACGAATTCGGCACACGCAAACGGATACAAAGTTGCTCAAGAATGGGCAGCCCTTGTTTTTCATGTCCGTAATGATTCGGCCAATCAGCGCTGGGAGTTACGCCCTTACCCAGATCGTGGACTAAAGCGGCAAACCGGACTTCCGGACTGGATGACAACAGCGCTGCCTGTTCCAGACAGAGCATGGTATGAATTCCCGTATCGACTTCCGGATGATGTTTTTCCGGCTGCGGCACGCCAAATAAATGCTGTATTTCCGGGAAAATTATATCCAGTGCCGCGCAGTCTTTTAAGGTATAGAAAAAAGCACTGGGCGATTTCTCGTTAAGCGCTTTAAACAGTTCAGCCCATACCCGCTCCGGAACCAGATGATCGACCTCCCCTGCTCTCACCATGGACTGCATCAACGCACGAGTTTCATCAGCCAGCGTAAACCCCAAATGACCATATCGCGCAGCAAAACGGGCGATACGCAAAATCCGCACCGGGTCTTCGGCAAATGCCGGTGAAATATGTCGAAAAACCCGCTTTTCCAGATCGATTTGCCCACCGTAAGGATCAATAAGTCGGCCTTGTGTAGTCATTGCCATCGCATTGATAGTCAGGTCGCGCCGAATCAAGTCCTGTTCCAGACTGACGTCGGGCGATGCATGTATGGTGAAGCCTTTATAACCGGGCGCGGTTTTTCGTTCGGTTCTGGCCAATGCATATTCTTCATGACTTTGCGGATGCAAAAACACCGGAAAGTCCTTGCCTACCGGTCTATAGCCCTGTTGCACCATCGATTCCGGGGTCTCGCCAAGCACCACCCAGTCCCGCTCCTTGACCGGAAGTCCAAGTAATTTATCGCGTACCGCTCCGCCAACAAGGTATATTTCCACTAAGTCACTCAGTCGTTTTAAAATACGCCTAGAATAGCACAGCCCAATTCAAAGAGGCATAATGCCAATATCGTCTTTTAGCTCATTATCAGGAGAATTACGTGGTAGTCATTTTTTTAGCCAGTCTTTTATTGGGTGCCATCTCAGGGCTTTTAGCCGGACTTTTCGGGATAGGCGGCGGCTTGGTTATTGTTCCGATATTAGCAGTTTTATTTGCGGCACAAGGATTTCCGGCTGAACTGATCATGATTATGTCGGTGGCAACCTCATTGGCAACCATTATTCTCACCTCGATCTCTTCGGTACTGGCGCATCATCGCTTAGATTCCGTCTTATGGAATAGAGTAGTGCTATTGGGGCCGGGGATTATGGTTGGCGCGGCGGTCGGAGCCATGATTGCCGATCACATG